>NZ_CAWUDP010000044.1:0-86286 GCF_963920835.1 Scytonema sp. PCC 10023 | reverse complement strand
CCAGAAGAACCAGTACTGAAAATTCTCAAGCCAGAAGAACCAGTACTGAAAATTCTCAAGCCAGAAGAACCAGTACTGAAAATTCAGTAGCTAGCAAGCGTCGCAGTTCTAACGTTCTCCAAAAAGGAGATGAAGGTGAAGATGTCAGAATTCTGCAAGAACGATTGCGAATAGCAGGATTTTTCACTGGTAACTCAACAGGGATATACGGTCCTATTACTGAAGAGGCTGTTAAGCGGTTCCAAGATGCTTACAACTTAGCTCCTGATGGAGTCGTCGGATCAGCAACGCTAGCAAAATTACCAGCCCTTGGTCTCGGTTATGGAGATGATGCATCCAGTAAACCACGTATTGCTGGAGACAAACTCCGCTTAGGAGACCGTGGTGAGGCTGTGAGAGTTCTTCAAGAACAATTAATTAAAGCAGGATATTTACAAGGAGAGCCAAACGCTTACTTCGGTCCTAATACCGCAGATGCTGTACGGCGCTTCCAAGAAGATAATTACCTCGCAGCAAGCGGTATTGCTGGTCCAACGACCCGAGCCAAATTGTACAGCTTAGTCAATACTGGTTCCAATAGTGATTTCAGTGTTTTGGAGATTCAAAGACGATTACGGGATCGGGGCTTCTACAAGGGTTCTCTTAACGGTGTGATGGGAAATGAAACAAAACAAGCTATTAGACAAGCCCAACAATTCTACGGTATCAGTCTGAGTGATGTCAGAAGCGGACGCTATTAGCATCCGCTCAGGTGTAGCTACCATCGATACCTAACAGTTTGTTTACCTCCCATGAGAGTAAGTTGACCGCTAGTATTTCCCAAAGTCTTTCAAGCAAAAGCTTTCCAAAATTTTAAAACCTAAGTGCTAGAGTGGCATGAGTGCCCTTTGGCACTTAGGACAAACAGCATGAATTGTCAACTGACAATCGAGCAGTTGAAAACCTTCTTTTTGAGCAGTTTTCGCTCCAATTTTTAAAATCGAGTCGTTTTTGAACTCGATTGTGGTGTTGCACCTGACACAAATCAGGTGATGGTGGTGGTGGGGGTAGGGTTGATTGAGTTCATAATGCTTATGTCCTTCTCCCAGTTCCAACTCTCGCAAGATTCCCATCCGCGCCATCAACTTGAGAGTGCGATAAATAGTCGATAGGCTAATTCCCTCGTTTTCGGTTTCTAGCCTTTCGTAAAGGTCTTCAGCACTGAGGTGTTCTCCTTGCGGAAGTTCTTGAAAAATGTGTAAAATAACCTCGCGCTGGGGTGTTAAACGCCAACCACGTTCATTAAGTTCTGCCTTGAGTGAGGCTGCTGTGTACACTGTCATACTAATTTTTCTCAACAAAGCCCATTAGTTGCGAATATAGCAAAAGTTTGGACTAATTTGCAATAATCCAAGCGTATTGAGAATAATTGCTAAATGTTTAAAGGTAGATGGTAAAACCATGACCACGCAAAAAAGTAGGATCCCCGCCCTGATAGAAGTCGTGGAAAAGGGCTAGCGAAGCTCCCTGCAATTAGATGAAAATAACTTGCCATAAGGAAGCTGCGAAGTTTTGGGAACGGGGATCAAGTTAGTCAACAGTCCAAAGTTAAAAGTCTTTGAGAACAGGTATTTTGCTCTTATGTTAAGAATGTATAATTTTCTTGACTGGTAACAATTGACTATTGACTATCGACTAACTAGCTCAAAGACTCCAAGTAGTCGCGGATGAGATTGCGCCGCTTGGGTTGGCGCAGCTTCTGCAACGCTTTGGACTCAATTTGCCGTACCCGTTCCCGTGATAAATCAAGAGCGCGTCCAATTTCTGCCAATGAGTAAGGATGACCATCAGCCAAACCAAACCGCATCAGAATGACATCGCGCTCACGGCTCGTTAAATCTGCCAGAAGATTGTGCAAGTCTCTTTGTAAAGATTCTCGCATGAGCGTTTGCTCTGGCGTGATGTTATCGGTTTCGAGTAATTCTCCTAACTCTGTGTCTTTGTCCTTACCAACTTTTGTTTCCAAAGAAACGGAACGAGGTACCCGCAAAAGAACTTCCCGCACTTGTGCAGGTGTCATGTCTAGCTCTTGAGCAAGGTCTTCTAAAGTTGGGGTACGACCTTTTTCTTGGGCAATTTTCCGCTGAGCTTTTTTGATTTTGTTCAGCTTTTCTGTAATGTGAACAGGGAGGCGGATAGTACGGCTAGAAGTTGCGATCGCCCGTGTGATTCCTTGACGAATCCACCAGTAAGCGTAAGTACTGAAGCGATAACCTTTGGTAGGGTCAAACTTCTCAACAGCTCGTTCCAAACCAAGAGTTCCTTCTTGGACTAAATCCAATAATTCCAAACCGCGATTTTGATACTTCTTAGCAACAGAGACAACGAGGCGAAGATTAGCCTTAATCATGTGTTCTTTTGCCTGGAGTCCACTGCTTTGAATTTTCTCCAGTTCTTCCACAGTGATCTTGGCAATTTCAGCCCAACGCCGTTTGCCTTGTCCTATGATCTGCTTAAGCTCGAACACCTGTACACCAGCAGTACGAGCCCACCGTTCAAGAGAAGGACGATGTCCTAAGGCGGATGCCAAACGCTCTTGAGTTTCAATCAGCCTCAGATATGGTGCAACGACTTGATCTCCTTGCTCAGCGGCGTCAGACAGAACTATCCGCATCCGCAAGTAGCGCTGGACTTTTTGAGCTTCTGCAACTTCTTCATCCCGTCCTAATAACCGAACGCGACCAATTTCCTGAAGGTATAGACGTACTAAATCTGTGCTGCGTCGGTTAGGTGTAGCTAAGCTTGCAGGGTCAACAGAAGCTATCTCCAGTTCTTCCAGTTCATAAGACGGCAACTCACTTTCATCAATTGTGAGTTCCGGGTCAAAGACCTGCTGGGACTGTTTGCTATTGTAAGCGGCATCTGCGTAAAAAGATGTTGCTGGCATAAAAATTCGTCTCAATGGCTCCAGGTAACAATAGATGACGTTCAGCTAATCAACTGTTGCTATTGTTCCCGTGATTCTTCAAGAACTAACACGGTAGAGGGTGACCTTTAGGTTTTTTTTTCAAAAAACCTTTACTGGTTTTTGTTAACACAGTGCCTCCGAAGGCTCGGTTGCAGTAGCTTTCCCATGAACCAATAGCTATTCAAATTCCCTACTGGGCGTTAAATTGCAAATGACTTAATAAAGATTTGAACCTTTACATATTTTGACTGTCGCTTAGGAAGCAAAGTATAATCATATATCAGTGAAAAGTCCTGTTTTTATATGGATAGTCATATCTACATCGCTGTCTAGGTACTTTCCTGAAGATTTACTAATTTTCCTTCAAAAATGGTTAGTTCTGCGGTGAGGTGTAGGAAAGATGAGGGAGTAAGGGAGTGAGGGAGTGAGGGAGTGAGGGAGGAAGAGACTCCTTATGCGGTACCTTATGAATGAGCGAATTTTGAATTGATTTGCTCCCCTACTCCGGCTTCTTATCTCGCAGCATCAGTTCTAAAAGCCCTTGTCGGGGTGTGATTTCACCCTGAAGTAAACGATAAACTTGTTCGGTAATTGGCATAGGAATGTTTTGCTGCTGAGCTCGCTGTACTAAAACCTGAGTCGTATTAACTCCCTCAGCAGTTCCTTCTAAATGGGCGAGAATTTCTGCTAGTGTTTTACCACCAGCCAACTGGTAGCCAACTTGGTAATTGCGACTCAAGGGACTGTTACAAGTTGCTAACAAATCGCCCAAGCCGGACAAACCGTAAAATGTTTCCATCTTCGCACCCCAATGCACACCGATGCGAACCATTTCTGTCAGCCCACGGGTGACTAAAGCAGCTTTAGCGTTGGTTCCCAACTGCAAACCATCACATACACCAGCGGCGATCGCCATCACATTCTTCAGTGTCCCCCCCAGTTCCACTCCCAAGGGGTCAAAATTGCTGTAAACCCGAAAGCGATCCGAAGAAAACACCACTTGCACAAACTCAGCCGCAGTGGCGACACTGCTAGCAACAACCGTTGCTGCTGGTAATTCCTGTTCTATTTCTTTAGATAAATTGGGACCAGAGAGAACAACCACAGCATGGGTTGGTAAAGCTTCTTGCCAAATATGTGACGGCGTACAAGTCGTTTCTGGGTCTAAGCCCTTCGTCGCCGTTACAAAAATAGTTTCTTCAGAAACGGGTAAAGACTGTATTTGGGTAGCTATAGCTCTTACGCCTTTCATCGACACAGCCGAAAGGACAATATCGGCACCTTGTATGACCTCCGCCAGCGTTTGCGAACTCTGACGCGACCACACGCGCACTTGATGACCATTTGCGATCGCCAGACTAGCAAGAGCCGTCCCCCAAGCACCTGCACCAAGAATTGTGACCAATTTTGAATTAGTCATTAGTCATTAGTCATTAGTCATTAGTTATTAGTCATTAGTTATTAGTCATTAGTCATTAGTCATTAGTCATTTGTCGTTAGTTTCTCCCTCATCTCCCTCATCTCCCTCATCTCCCTCATCTCCCTCACTCCCTCACTCCCTCACTCCGGGGGTAACGCTCCATCAATTGCCTCACTTGCTCAGCATGATATGAGCTTCTTGTCAATGGAGAGGAGACAACTTGTAAAAATCCTAGTTCTTCACCAAAGCTTCTCCAAGCAGCAAATTGCTCTGGGGTGATAAAATCATTTATCTTGAGGTGTTTTTGACTGGGTTGGAGGTATTGCCCAATCGTCAAAATATCGCAATCCACAACTCGCAAATCCCGCATAACCTGGCGGACTTCCTCATCAGTTTCGCCGAGTCCCACCATAATACCGGATTTGGTGTATACCGAAGGAGCAATTTGGCGAGAGCGCTGCAATAATTCGAGCGATCGCTCATAGTTCCCCTGCGGACGCACCCGCCGATACAAACGAGGAACCGTTTCTGTATTATGGTTGAGAACTTCTGGTTGTGCTTGGAGAATCAACTTTAGCGCTTCCCAGTTACCGCACAAGTCAGGAATGAGAACCTCAATAGTGGTTTGGGGTGAGATAGTGCGAATAGCTTCAATACATTTGACAAACTGCAAAGCCCCACCATCTGGCAAGTCATCTCGGTTCACAGAGGTAATCACCACATGATTCAGTTTCATGCGGCGTACCGCTTCTGCCAGTCGTGCTGGTTCTGTGGGGTCTAGAGGTTTGGGTTTTTTCTCAAAGTCAATATCGCAGTAGGGACAGGCACGGGTGCAAGCTGGTCCCATAATTAAAAATGTGGCTGTACCAGCGTTGAAGCACTCACCAATATTTGGACAGGACGCTTCCTCACAAACCGTATTGAGGGCTAAATCCCGCAAAATTTCTTTAACGTTACCAACACGCTCCCACTGAGGCGCTTTTACCCGCAACCAGTCTGGTTTAACAGTCACAATCCGCTTCTACCACTTTATTTGTACATAGTAAATGGTAGCAAGCTTCATCAATTGGTGGATAAATATGCAAACTACTTTCCGATTCATCACTGTTCGTGATATTGTTTATATATTGGAATAATTGTGCCGGGATGTGGCGCAGCTTGGTAGCGCACTTCGTTCGGGACGAAGGGGCCGCTGGTTCGAATCCAGTCATCCCGATTTTTTATTTGGACAGCGACAAATTATGTGTCGGGGAGGTAAGAGCGATGGCTGAAGTTCTTATCCAAGATTTAGATCCTGTAGTGCTTGAGAAGTTAGAGACGCTGGCGAAGAAACACGGGCGATCGCTACAAACTGAGTTAAAAAGCATTCTAGAGGCAGCAGTTCAAGCTGAAACGCCTAAAGCTAGCAAAACGCCGGAAGAATTGGGATGGAGTCCTGGTTTTTTTGACAGGACTGCTGGATGTTTCGAGGATGAACCTTTGGTAAGGTATCCACAGGGCGAACCGCAAGAACGGAACTGGATTGACACTCTCAGGTCTAAAGACACTGAGATTCTGCGGACAGAGTACATTTAGGTAGCGCCCAAAGTCTAACTCTCGCTACGGTTGTCAAAGACCGTCTACCCAGTAAGCCTAAGTCTATGCTTAGATTGCTGGCTACTTTTCTGAGAATATTCGCTGCACCGTTCAGGTCAGCATTAACAACTGAACCATTAGCAGACCGATACAATCCACGCTCAATTCTTTTACCTGATGCTTTCCAGCCTTCTGGCTTTTCGCCATACTTGGGTAGGGAGTCTCCATCTAGATAACTTGCTTTTGAGGTGTAAGATTCTTCGGTTTCTTGAAATCTAATACTGTGCAAATCACACAGTTGTTTTAATCGGTCTTTGAGTTTACCTAAAGGCATTTGAACAAATTTTTGGTTGTTCAGTCTACCCATATTGGCATTAGCCTTAAAACCCTCGTTCCAGCCAATTACTAGTGTTCCAATGCCGTGTTTCACGCAATGGTCAATAATCAGTTTTGCGGCTTTGTTAATTCCATCTCTCATTTGATGGTTGCGCTTACGAGTTGCGCGGTCTAACCAGTTATCCCAGTAAGCTTCCGACTTACCTTCTTTGCGTGTCGATACTTTTTTATTCCATAGTTGATTCATTGCTTTCATTGCACGAGCATCAACTAATAAAGAATTACCCAAGGTATCGACACAAGCCGCAAGGTTATCAGCAGTACCAAGGTCAATAGATAGAGCTTGATTAACATCTAGCTGATGCTTTTGTTTTTCTATCTCGTAAGACATTTCAAGGTAGAAAGCACCATTTTTTGGAAGGATGGTAAACTCTTTAACTTTTGAATAGTCAATATTTGAAGGCATTAAAAGAAAGAATTCAGAGATACCAAACCATCTGTTTACTGTTAAACCTAAAGAGAATCTAAGTTGACCATTGATAAATGTTGGTTTCTGCCCTCCAGAATTGGGGTAGGCAACTTTGAACAATTTTGAACCTTTAAGATAATTCGGCGGTTTTGGCTTAAAGTGTAATTGACCTTTAAGGTACTTCTCCTTCAATTCTTTGAAAGATTTAAACGCTTCAGTCACAGACATTAGTGTTTGTTGCATCGGCGTTGATGGCAAAGACTGAGCAACCATTGTCTTTGCAACTGTTGGTTCAAAAGCTAAATCAAACTTTCGAGTTAGCAGCTTCCCAGTTTTAAAAAAGGTTTGACGTGCGAAATAAACACCATTGTTATACAGCTTACCAGACTGTTGACACAGATACTCTAATAACGCTTTGGTTTCATTGTCAGGAGTTAGCAAAACTTGCTGAACTCCCATTGTTTTCTTTGTTTTAGCCACTGGTTCGACCTCCCAGGATTTTGTTGACTTCCCCATGCTAATCGACTAGAGTGACAGTGTCAATAGGTAGAGAGAGAACAACAGAAAAGTTATGCTAACTCAGGAAGACTACAAAACTCACAACCATGTCAAATTCTTGGTTAACTACCATTTTGTATGGATTCCGAAGCGTAGAAAAAAAGTTTTGGTAGGGGAGATAGCGACAAGGATTAGACAGATTTTTGCAGAACTGGCTATAGAGAAAGGGTGGGATATTTTAGCTTTAGAAGTAGCCCCAGACCATATACATTTATTTGTTAGCGTTAAACCGACAGATACCCCGCATCTTGTGATTAAGTCCTTCAAAGGTCGTTCTAGCTATTACTTGCGTAAAGAGTTTCCACAACTAAAAAAACTGCCGTCACTTTGGACTAGTAGTTATTTTGTAAGTACCGCAGGGAATGTCAGTAGTGAGGCGGTGAGACGTTACATTGAAGACCCACATCACGGATAATATAGAAAATACCACGGCGACTAAAGTCGTTTCTCCTGCGGAGACGCTGCGCGAACGTGTCGCTTCCCTCTCAGCACTCAAGTGACTGAGTTTCCCGCATCCCGCGAAGTCTTATGAGAGTAGCAAGCGGACAAATTGTGCTAACTACCTCATCCCCCATCTTCCACTGCGCCCAAAGCTTTGAGCGTCGCTTTCTGAGCTTCCGTTAAACCCATAACTCCAGTAATATTCATACCTTCGTAAAGTTTTGGAATTATTAAAGTTTTTAAGCACTCACCTGTTTTGACATCCCAAAGTTTGATCGTCTCATCTTCACTACCACTGGCGAGAGTTTGACCATCAGGACTGAAGGCGACTGACCATACCCGACTGGTATGCCCTTCCAAGGTGTTAAGACATTTACCATCACGAATATCCCATAAGTTCACTGTTTCGTTTTCAGTGCCACTAGCCAGAGTTCGACCGTCGGGACTGAAGGCGACTGACCTTACTCGATAGCTATGTCCTTTCCTATCTTGTTTCAAGGTATTGAAGCACGTAGCGTCACGAACATCCCATAACTTTACTGTTTGGTCATCACTGGCACTAGCCAGAGTTTGACCAATCTCCTTCGCAGACGCTGCGCGAACGGGACTGAAAGCAACTGACCATACCCAATTGGTGTGTCCTTCCAAGGTTTTGAGGCAATTACCGTTACGAACATCCCATAACTTCACTGTTTGGTCTTCACTACCGCTAGCCAGAGTTTGACCATTGGGACTGAAGGCGACTGACCGTACCGGACTGGTATGCCCTTCCAAGGTGTTAAGACACTTACCATCACGAACATCCCATAATTTGACTGTTTGGTCTTCACTGGCAGTCGCAAGAATTTGACCAAACTCCTTCAATAACTCTTCTCGAAAGGGACTGAAGGCGACTGACCGTACCCAATTGCTATGTCCTTTCAAGGTATTGAAGCACCTACCGTCACGAACATCCCATAATTTGACTGTTCGGTCGTCACTACTACTAGCCAGAGTTTGACCATCAGGACTGAAAGCAACTGACCATACCCGACTGGTATGCCCTTGCAAAGTTTTGAGGCACTTACCGTCACGAATATCCCATAACTTCACTGTTTGGTCATCACTGCCACTAGCCAAAGTTTGACCATCGGGACTGAAGGCGACTGACCATACCCGACTGGTATACCCTTGCAAGGTTTTAAGACACTTATCATCACGAATATCCCATAACTTCACTGTTTGGTTTTCAGTGCCACTAGCCAGAGTTCGACCGTCGGGACTGAAGGCAACTGACCTTACTCGATTGCTATGTCCTGGCAAGGTTTTGAAGCACCTACCGTTACGAACATCCCATAACTTCACTGTTTGGTCATCACTGCCACTAGCCAAAGTTTGACCATCGGGACTGAAGGCAACTGACCATACCCAATTGGTGTGTCCTTGCAAGGTTTTGAGGTACTTACCGTCACGAACATCCCATAACTTCACTGTTTGGTCTTCACTACCGCTAGCCAGAGTTTGACCATCGGGACTGAAGGCGACTGACCATACCCGACTGGTATGCCCTTGTAAGGTTTTTAGGCAACTCCCATCACGAACATCCCATAACTTTATTGTTTGGTCATCACTACCACTAGCCAGAGTTTGACCATCGGCACTGAAGGCGACTGACCATACCCAATCGGTATGCCCTTCTAAGGTTTTAAGACATTTACCATCACGAACATCCCATAACTTTACTGTTTTGTCGTCACTACTACTGGCTAGAGTTTGACCATTGGGACTGAAGGCAACTGACCATACCCGATTGGTGTGTCCTTGCTCTCCTTGCAAGGTTTTGAAGCACCTACCGTCACGAACATCCCATAACTTTACTGTTCGGTCATCACTGCCAATCGCCAGAGTTTGACCATCAGGACTAAAGGCGACCGACCGTACTGGACTGATATGTTCCAAGGTCAAAAACAATCTACCATGTGCGACTTGCCATAAGTGAGTTTTACCATCAACACCACCTGTAGCTAAAAGTTTTCCGTTAGGGCTAAATGCTACCGATGAAATACCAACCAATTTTTCCGAAAAAATAGATTTAGATAAATTGGCATTGGTGAAATTGGCATTCTGCAAATTTACCCCTTGTAAATAGGCTTGCCAAATACTCAGATTAGAAAAGTCATAATTATTTAAACTAGCTTGGATATGACAAAGCGTGTTCAAAACATTTCCACCTGCATACCCTGCTTCTGGTGGAGATGTTTTTTGCAGTTTCGCTAAAATTTGAGTTAGCTTGTCTTTAAGATTTTCCGAATTTCTAAAAACAGTTATTAACCTATCTGTAATTGGCTTTAGTATGATCTCGATTTGAGTATTCCTAATATAATCTTTTGCAGTTGCTTCAATCAAAGCATGACTCATGAATAATGCTAGTTCACCAGTGATTATTTCTTGACAAACTTGTTCAACGAGTAGGTCAATTATGTACTCCATAACCACTGGCTGGAGCGTAAAAAGTGCTGCACTTTTCTCAATTAAAGAACGCCGTCGCAGCGATTCTAGAGCCTCCAGTAGAGCCTCCAGTAATTTCCTTTTTGGCAATGGACGCACAATAACATCTAGCAAATCTAAAAGCGAAACTGGATCACGCTTAATTGCTAGCCAGTACATAATTTCTCTTTCTAATTCTGACAAACGCTCAAACTGCTGATCTAATAAATTTCGAGTGTCACCTAAAATGATCTCTCCTTCATTTAGAAAGGTAGCAATATCTCCGCCAAAGAACTCTCGAATTGACTCAGAGACTAACTTTAATGCCAAGGGATTGCCTGAATATTTGTTAACTAGCTCTTTCCATTCTCCCTCCAACCCAGTCAAGCCTTTATCCTTGAAAATTTCTTGTGCTTCTGTTGGTTTCAAGCCATCTAATGGAAGCGACCTGACGGGTGAGCCTTTTGCCTCCAAAAGTGCAAATTCTTTCGGTTTTTCGCGAGAGGTTAGTACCAAACAGCTTTGATGACGTTCTTCTCCTACTCGTCTTAATAACTCACCATAACCTTCATATCCTTCTCTATATTCCCCAGCGCGTTCCCCGGCTTGCAAAATCGTTTCAGCATTATCTAGTACTAAAAGGTTCCGGTGCTTGTGTAAATAATTAATCAGTAGCGTAATTCTATCGTTTACGTTTTCCGGTAAATCACTTTCCTGCTCATTAGACAAAAATCGGATCAGATTCGCCAGCATCTCTTCGATAGGTGGGGCATTGCGGAGACTTCGCCAAATAAAGTACTCAAACTTATTTTTAACCTCGTCTGCCAGCTTCACAGACAAAGTTGTTTTGCCGATTCCTCCCATACCCAATAGTGCCACTAGTAGGCAGTTATCCTTGACAATCCACTGCTTCAGCGTAGACAGTTCTATTTTCCGTCCGTAGAAGACACTATGGATACTAGGTGCTTCACCCCAATCTTGACGGCTAGTAGCGGTTATTACTTTATATTCTTCCCTAACTAGAGGTTGTGAGGGTTGGATTGCCTGCAATTGCTGGTTCCCAGTTCGCTCCAGTACACCCTGAAGAGTATTTTTAGTAACTTTTTCACCTAACACCTTGGAAAGGAGCTTCCATAACTCAGGGGCAACATTTCGCTGAATGTGGTCAAAATCACAGCGGTTATAGCAGTCCTTGTCCTTGTAAATCTCCTTGTAACTTTTACCTTGCCAAGCTCCCTTGAATATAGCCCTTTGCAGATCATTCAATCGTTTTGTTTCCTTCTCAAAAACTAAGTCATCTGCAATCCTCAGTGCTTCTTCAGCGTCCATGATTGGCAAAAGGTAAAAATTTACTTTCTATTCTAAACTGAAGTTCAGGAAAGTTCAGTTTTATTGGCTTGACTACTAATCCTTGATTTCGCTGACTTGTGGGTTCTTGGCTTGGGCAATCAGAATGTGGGTATGGGTTGAGTAAACCCACTTTGAAGTTACAAAACAACATTGAGCCAAGCAATATGCAACACAAAGCAAAATCCCAAAAGCAAGACCCTAACCATAAAGTCCCTATTTTAGACCGTATCGTAGCCGCATTTGCAATCATCGCCTCGATTGCTCAAGTAATAGGGGTGGTTGTCCAAATCGCTGAGTACATAAACAACCAATCAGAGCCGCATTCTATAGAGGTAACCCACAGCAACAGTCCAAAAATAACTCAGGCAAAGCAGTCCCGTAGATAGTCCACGTCTCCTCTTTAGTAAGCAAGCGATCGCTAATTCTTACAATCCAAGCGCAGATGCTTGCAAACAGCGATCGCCTCTAAAATATAAGTATGCTTTCAACTCAAACACAACTATTACGACTTTCGCAAGGACAACTCAACCTCTTAGAACGTTGTCCCCGTCAATTTCAACACACCTACCTAGAACAACTCCATTCTCCCGCAGATCCAGAACATGAGGAACGGCAGACTTTAGGAAGCCGCTTTCACTTGCTGATGCAACAGCGAGAAATGGGTTTACCGATTGATACTTTCCTACAAGAGGATACCCAACTGCAAAGCTGGATGACAGCTTTCGCCAATGCAGCACCAGAAATTTTAACACCTGCACCTGGTAGCCATTTCCGTGAAAGCGAACACTACCGCACTCTGCAAGTTCAAGACTATTTGCTCACGGTTATCTATGATTTATTGATTGCAGATAACCAACAAGCACAAATTCTGGATTGGAAAACTTATCCGAAACCGCCCAATAAACGCAAGTTGGAACAAAACTGGCAGACACGTCTTTACCTGTATGTATTAGCTGAAACCAGCGATTATCTGCCAGAAAATATTTCTATGACTTACTGGTTTGTCCAATCCGAAGGCAAACCGCAAAGTATTAAATTTAGTTACAACACTCTTAAGCACCAGCAAACAGCAAAGAGACTGAATCAACTCCTGAGTCAATTAACACATTGGCTGGAACGTTACTACCAAGGAGTACCATTTCCGCAAGAACCAGAAGGTAGCAAAGCCTGCGATTACTGTCAGTATACAAGGCGGTGCGATCGCTTGCAAGCCTCTCCTGAACAGATATCTACCGCAAACTCTCCGACAGCGGTAGACACGAACCTACTGAATCTAGCTAGCATTCAAGAAGTGATGCTGTAAATTGCAGATAACTTCTTGCTTATAATTTTATGCAATTTGATGATACTGAAGCGGTTTATGTCCGCGAATTAGGAATAGATGACATAGCCCCTGTCTATCACTTGGGGGAAGAGTTATTTACGAGCGATTTATACCCCTATTTATATCGTTGCTGGGACGAGTGGGAGGTGATAGGGCTTTACAACACTGATCCAGAATACTGTCTTGTTGCAGAAGTTGATGAGCAACTAGCAGGATTCATATTAGGAACTATTATTACCAAAGCAACCTGGACTTACGGATACATTCTCTGGTTAGGAGTCAGTCCTAAATTTCAGCGTTGCGGTGTGGGAGACAAGCTGGTTGATAAGGTCATTGGACGCATGATTGAAGATGGGGCGCGTTTCATGCTGGTAGACACTGATCCAGCAAATGTTCCCGCCGTAAAGTTTTTCAACCGTAAGGGTTTTGGTAATGTTCGCCAGCATGTTTTCTTGTCGATGAATTTAAGCAGACACGACTACTATGGCAGACTGATTGAATACGAACACCAAAAAGCTGAAAGGGCGGGTTACAAGCGTTCTCGTCCTGCAATGCGACCACGCAACAAGTCGGATGGAGTTGTTAGTGAAGTCGCCCTAAATACTTTGGTGAGTGATCACTCCTCGGAAGAACAAGCGCCGGTTTAATCAACTTACTGCCAAAATCATAATTTAGTATTTGGAACCGCTGATGTAGACGCCGGAGGGTGGCTTCCCGTAGGGTACGCAGGTGCACGCAGATAAATCATTTGTATTCATCTGTGTCCATCTGTACGGCAGTTGCTATCTCCTCCGGAGACGCTACGCGAACAACGGGGGGAACCCCCGCAACGCACTGCCTTGTCCATCTGTGGTTTTATTTCTCACAACTCGGTTTTTGTTCATAGATATCTTAATCTCCAATGTCAGAACAACAGTGGACTCTCGCGACAACTGAACAACCCCCAGAATGGTTCATCCAAGCTGTGAAGCAATATACACCCACATCAGGTGCACTTTTTGCTGCACAATTGTTGTGGCAACGAGGAATACGAGAAAAACCACAATTAGCGGCTTTTGTCAATACAAAAACTTATCAACCTGCAAGTCCGTTTGAGTTTGGGCAAGAAATGCATCTGGCGGTGGAACGGTTGCAACAAGCACGAGACGCTGGTGAAAAAGTTGCCATTTGGGGAGACTTTGACGCTGATGGTATCACTTCTACTGCTGTCCTGTGGGATGGTTTGGGACAATTTTTTACCCAAAACACGCAGCTAATTTACTACATTCCCAATCGACTAACAGAATCCCACGGGCTGAACTGTCAAGGAATTGAGAAGCTGGCAAAACAAGGTTTTCAGTTAATTGTGACTTGCGATACTGGCAGTACAAATATTAGTGAAATTATTTATGCGGATCAGCTAGGTATAGATGTTATAGTGACAGACCACCACACTTTACCTCCAGAACGTCCACCCGTAACGGCAATTATTAACCCCCGCTATTTGCCAGAAACACATCAGCTATTTCATCTTTCTGGGGTGGCGGTGGCTTACAAGTTGGTGGAAGCTTTTTATCAAATGCCAAATATCCCGCAACAACCGCTACAGGATTTATTAGATTTAGTGGCGGTTGGGTTAATTGCTGACTTAGTGCAGTTGAGTGGAGATTGTCGCTACTTGGCACAATTGGGAATTGGGCGACTCCAAGAGGATTTTAAAAAACCACCAGGAGAAAGACGCCGTCCGGGAGTCGGGCGATTGTTGGAATTGTGCCAGAAAAGTGGCGATCGCCCCACAGATATTTCCTTCGGTTTGGGTCCACGAATTAACGCTGTCAGCCGCATTCAAGGCGATGCTTCTTTTTGCGTGGAATTACTGACAAGCCGCGACCAAAAGCGTGTCAAGGAACTTGCAGAAGTCACAGAATTAGCAAACACCCGTCGCAAATCTTTACAAAAAGATGTTGCTTACCAAGTCGCGCAAAAGCTCTCCAAAATGGACTTATCAACCACTAGCGTCATCGTTTTGGAAGACCCTCAATGGGCTGTTGGCGTCTTGGGGTTAGTCGCTGGACAAGTCGCACAAGAGACAGGACGCCCGACGATTTTGTTAAGTACAGAGGGAGTGGGGGCTGGGGAAGAATCTTCCCAATCACCAATCCCTAATCCCCAATCCCTAGCCCGTGGTTCAGCGCGTTCGGTGAATTCGGTCGATTTATATCAATTGGTAAAAGACCAGGCACATTTGTTACATCGTTTTGGCGGACATCCCTATGCAGCAGGGTTAAGTCTCCCAGTAGAAAATATTCCATTATTTACAGAGGCGATTAACCAAAAGTTGCGCCAATCTTTGGGAGGTGCAACTTTGACACCAACTGTACAAGCAGACTTGGCTGTCACAGTCGCAGACTTGGGGAAAGAGTTATTTTTGGAACTGAAACTACTAGAACCTTGTGGAATGGGAAACCCAGTTCCAAAACTTTTGATTGAAAACTGCTGGTTTGAAAATGCTTGGCATCGCAATCAACAAGATTCGCAGGGGAAAAAGGTACAGTACATAAAAGCCGAGTTTGACATTCGGGATGATTCGACGAGAAGCCCTTTTCCTGGTGTGTGGTGGGGACATTATAAGGATGAGTTACCTCTAGGAAGATGTGATTGTATCGCTGAACTGGACTACAACACCTTTAAAAAACGCTATGAAATCCGACTGATAGCCGTCCGTTCGCGTCAGCAATCAGCAATCAACAATCAGCAAGCAGCACTTATACTAGACTGGCGCAACCCATTATTAGAAAAAGACTCAGGACTCAGTACTCAGGACTTAGCACTTGTCATTAAAGATTGTCCAACCAGTTGGGACGATTTACGGGTTTGGTTGAGGCGATCGCTTCACAACCAACAACCCTTGGCGCTGGCTTGGTCTAAACCCGCCCCCAAATCACCAGAACAAATTTGGCTTACTCTTGTGGGAATTGCCAAATATCTCAGTCGTACAAATCAGACAGTTACCCGCGTCCAGTTATTGGAAAAATTGGGTATCAGCGACCAAGCCTTACTTTTAGGGTTAAGAGGTTTAAAATATATGGGTTTCAAAATCTCACGCCAAGACCGTATGTTGGTTTTCACTCAGCATTCGATTATTGAACCAATGGCGGAAGCTGCTGTGGAAAAATTTTTAGCTGCTGTTCGGGAAGAACAATTTCAGCAACAGTATTTCGCCGATGTACCCTTATCTACAATTGAGGCGATGGCGCAAGCGTCCGCTTAAGGAGCGATCGTCTGAATATGCCCATCATTATTTCTGAATTCAAACTGTTTACATCTGATTCAAAGCTTCGATTTCGTCTTCCGTCAGCTTGATTGAAGCTGCTGCAATATTTTCTTCAAGGTGGGCAATTGTTGTCGTTCCTGGAATTAAAATGATATTCTTAGCACGATGTAACAACCACGCCAAAGCAATTTGATTTGGTTTCACACCATGACGATTGGCAATTAGAGCCAAAATCCCTTGTGCGTTTGCTAATGGTGCGCCTTGCTTGAGGGGATGTGCGCCAAGTGAACCGTAGGGGATAAATGCGATCGCGTGTTTGGTGCAGTAATCCAAAACATCTTCATTATCACGTTCGCTGATGCCAAAGCGGTTTTGCACAGAAGCAATTGGAACTATCCGCTGCGCTTGTTCAATTTGGGCGATCGTGACATTGGATAGTCCTACATGACGAATTTTACCTTCTGACTTCAAAGTCGCTAGCATTCCTACTGATTCCGTAAAAGGGACTTTAGGGTCAGGACGATGCAGTTGATACAGGTCAATTTGGTCTAACTTAAGCCTTTGCAAACTGGCTTCACAACCGCGCCGCAAATTTTCTGGTCTTCCGTCGGCGCGAATGTCATCCGGTGCAGGTTTGTTGATACCACCTTTAGTGCCAATGACTACACCATTTGTGTAGGGATGCAGTGCAGAAGCAATTAATTCTTCATTAAGACCAGGACCGTAAGCTTCGGCTGTATCGATAAAATTAATACCCAGTTTCACCGCACGACACAGGAGTTTTTGACCGCCTTCCCAATCCGAATAGGGACCAAAATTTCCAGGCTGTCCTGTCAGTCGCATCGCACCGTAACCCAGACGGTTAACCCTTAACTCGTCTCCAATTTGAAAAGTACCAATTGGTGCATCAATTTTTACAGTATTGTCCGTCATAATCTTTTACCGCTGTTTGTGTTGGTGAATGACTTGACTTATTTGAGGGAACTTGGGTGGATACTCAATCGCCCAAACCCTTAATTTTTCGGGAAGTGCTGCACGCACGCCCAAAGAAACAGAACGCCTCAGTTCAAACCGGACTTACGCATAGAGCAACTCACAGTTTTGCTGGGTTGGTAATAGCCCATGTGCTTGTTTAATCAGGTCTGAGGCGCGTTCAGCAATCATTATGATTGCTGCTTGCACGTGTCCATTAATAACTGAAGGCTGACTACGAATTAAGATTTTTTGATAGGACCAGAAAATTCAATGACGTTACCGTTGTTGTCTAGAACAAAGCCGAGACGACGCTGCAGCGGTGGATAATCATAAGCAGGGGAGAATGTTGGAACGCCACGTCGCTTGAGTTCAGCAAGTACAGCGTCCACATCGTCTACTCGGAAACACAAATGTCGCAAGCCTTGTGTCTGCGTATGCTCCGCGACAGTCTTTGGAGTAGCAACGGCTTTTTGGGGTGTACCGCCACCAAGAATCTCGATGCGAAAGGCGTTAAGTTCTAAGTAAGCAAGGTCAACACCAGGAAGAGAGGGTTCTTTCCATCGAATCACTTCTTTGAAACCGAGTTTATCTTTATACCACTGCATTGTTGATTCAAAATTGGAAACTCGCAGCATCACATGGTCAGCCTTGATGGAGTTGATTGCAGTAGTGGAACTCGGCTCTGCTGCTAGTAGACTTGTTTGAGGTGTTTTGAAATACTGGATGGAAGTTAATGAAAGACCAGCAGCGATCGCTAAAGTTACTGACACCGGATGAAAGAGATTTTTAATCATCTTTGCAATTCCTTTGGCTAATCAAAATATAGGCACAATGGCGCTAGTATGTTTTTGGTTCAATAAATTTCAATGGTTCTGAAAACTCGATAACATTCCCGTTGTTATCTTTGATGAAACCAACTCGCACACCAATATTGGGATAATCTGCGGCTGATACAAATGTCTGCACACCGCGTTGTTTTAATTCGCTAAGTGCAGCATCTACATCATCAACACGAAAACAAAAATGACCGATACCTGTTGTGCGTAGAGCTTCTTCAAAATTTGAAGGATTAGGCATTCCAGAACGTGATTGAGTACTTCCAACTATCTCAATTCGGAATCCGTAGACGTTGAGATAAGCTAATTTTAAATCTGGTAGTTGGTCTACAGTCCATTCTTTTTCAACAGTTGCATCAAGCTTTTGTTGATACCATTGCACCGTTTCTTCATAATTAGGCACAGTCAACATGATATGGTCTATACGCATAGAAGCCAGACCATTGCGGCTAGAAATATCAAGTGCTGACATAACAACCTCCTTTGCTACTAAAATCGCCTGATTATTGCTATTTATTATTTGGATAAAGCCAATTGTGAAATAATGCCATCAATCTAGGCATCACAATATAAGTCATTAAATAAACCAGTACCCCTGTGAGCAAGAGTGTCCGTATCGGTAGTGGGAGAAGACTCAGATGTTTACCAAACAACAGAAAGATACCAGTAATGAGAGGATAAATTGCCAACCAAGTCAGTAAAAATACTTTGTAGCGAGGTGGTTTGTTGTGCCCAGTTACCCGTGCGTACTTTTGTGTTTTGACCACACGGTGCTTTTTCAGTATGTACATCAAGCGATTTACCCAGTGCAACCTTTTTTGAGTCTGAAGCATAATCTTTCACCCCCCTCTAAATATTTTAACGTTACGTTTCGTAATTAATTTAAGGCGAAATAATCAGGCGTGTCAAGTAGGGGGGAAAGAAATTTTTTAGTGACTTACCAAGGTCAAACTTAGAACTGCTAATACTTTCTGGGTTTTGTCGTTATTATTGTATTAACGATACGTTGCGTAAATAAAACTATCGGGAGAGAGAGCTATGCAAAAGGTAGTAGGAAAAACAACGGCAATTCAGTCGCGAGGTAGAGGACGACCACGCTCTGACGAAGCTCATCAAAATATTTTGCACGCCGCTTATGAACTCTTGATGGAAGTGGGGTATGCTCAGTTAACGATTGAAGGGGTTGCAGCGCGTGCGGGTGTCGGGAAACCAACCATTTATCGACGATGGTCAAGCAAAGCGCGTCTTGTTATGGACGCTTTTTTGGCTGCAGTTAACCCAGAACTCTCTTTTCCCGATACGGGTTCGGTAAAGGAGGATATTAAGCAGCAAATGCACAAGTTAGTCAAAATAATGAACACTCCACGAGGACAAGTTATTGCAACGCTGATTGGTGGAGGACAAACCGACCCGGAAATCATTTCGGCGTTCCGAGCTAATTGGTTATCACCACGTCGATTAGATTGTAGTCAGGTGATTCAAAAAGGTATAGAACGCGGGGAACTACGCTCTGATATTGATATTGAAGCGGTAATTGACGCGCTTTACAGTCCCCTGTTTTATCGTCTGCTGTTGAAACACGCACCGTTAACTGAAGATTTTGTTGATGAGTTAATTAATATAGTCATGCCAGGACTGAATGGTTATGCAAAACTTTGACTTGAGTAAGGAAAAATTTACTCCCAAATTCGACCTTGACGTTCGCATTTGAAACGCCGATTCTGCCAAAAGTCCATATTCACCTCTGTTAATCTCATAACATAGGCGCATTTCGGCTGAATAATCGGACTTAACCCTGCCCATAACAAACTACGCGTGACATCTAATCCAGTTTTCAGCCAAGACTCCTGATTACCCGGAACACCTTGCTCTTGAACAATGTCTGTTTCCACCCAAATACCATGAACACCAAAAAGAATTTGTGCCATCCATTTAGCTCGCGGTACGTGTGTTGGGGAAGTAATCAGCTTCACCTTGTGTACTCCCCAACGGCGGAGGATGGGAATACTGTAGTAAAAATTACCAAAAGTAGAATCCGCGCACTTTTCCAACCAAACATTTTGCATGAAATCTGGCGCTTGCCGTTGAAAAATCAGCCAAATACAGGGGTCGGGAGAACCTCGAGAAATTAAAATAGGCGTTTGCGGGTATTGTTTTGCCAAATCGGCAACATAAATTTCCCGACTAATGCTACCACCTAGGACAAAAAAGGCATCTATCTGTTTGGAAGATGCAGAAATAATGGTTATAGTGTTAACAATCAGGCAGACAACTACCACAAAACACAGCCCAAAAGTTAATCTTTGTAAAAATTGCCACCTTCTTCGCAATTGCTTTGACACTGAACTGGGTTGAGTGTTTGTCACTTTAGGTTTCATAAGGTACTCAATACAAGCTTTTTTTCCGAAAGTTGGCAACACTAGTTGAGCCAGCTAAGTGCTATCTTAGAAAGTAATATTGAATGCTTAGATGGCACTGATGAAAGCGCCACAAGGTGGCAGTAAGCTTGCGGGAGAAGTAAGCTAGAGTTAAAAAGCTGCCTCTTGGAGTATGCAGTATTCTCAAGAAACATCAAGGAAAAATGATGCAAAAAGTCTAGTTGAGAAGAAAAACCTATAAATTCCTGGAAAGCCACATTGCTACACTGTCAACAACACTATTATTCCAGCTAATATACATGAATCGATCTGCGAAACGTTACTCGCCGCTCCAAGTAGCCTTTCTTAGCGGAGCAATCGCCTCAACCGCTACATTGTCCGCTCTTGGTCCAGTTTGGTGTCGCTCTGTACGTGCAGCTCTGCAAGATAGCCCGAAAGCAACACTTGACCAAGTCTGGCAACTAGTGAATCGTGAATATGTAGATGGCTCATTTAACAAACAAGATTGGCTAGCAGTGAGGCAGACTCTGCTCAGTAAAGACTACACTTCCCGTGAAGAAGCATACACTGCTATCCGCCAAGCCTTAGAAAAGTTGGGAGACCCTTACACTCGGTTTATGGATCCCAAACAGTTTGAGGCTCTAACCAACCAAACATCTGGTGAAGTCACTGGAATTGGCATTCGGATGGAATTGAACGAGCAAACTAAAAAGCTCACGATTATCGAAGCTATAGAAAATTCCCCTGCATTAAAAGCAGGTATTAAAGCTGGGGATTGGATTGAGGCGATTGACGGCAAACCCACGAGCCAAATGAAAGTGGAAGATGCGTCAAAGCTGATTCGCGGCAAAGCAGGTACTAAGTTGAATTTGCGGCTAGGAAGAAATGGGCAGAGTGCTTTTGATGTGAATCTGACACGGGCAAGTATTGAAGTGCCAACAGTGCGTTACAGCTTGAAGCAAGAAGGCGATCGCCGCATTGGTTATATCCGCCTGCGTGAGTTCAGTGCCCATGCTGCAACTCAAATGCGACGAGCTATCAGCGATTTGAATGCTAAGCAAGTCGATGGGTTTGTATTGGATCTGCGTAGCAACCCAGGCGGTTTGTTGCAGTCGAGCATTGAAATTGCCCGGATGTGGATGGATAACGGTGCAATTGTCAAGACAGTGGATCGTAAGGGAGGAAGTGAAGAAACCAAGGCAAATCGCACTGCCCTTACAAAACGCCCCTTGGCAATACTAGTAGATAACAATTCAGCGAGTGCTAGCGAAATCCTCACAGGCGCACTTAAAGATAATAACCGAGCAGTCGTTGTTGGCGGTCAAACCTTTGGCAAAGCTTTAGTACAGTCAGTTCATGAACTGCCAGATGGTTCCGGCGTCGCAATCACCATTGCCCATTACTACACTCCTAAGGGAACAGATATCAATCATAAAGGAATTGCGCCAGATATCAAATTAGAACTGACACAGGCACAACAGCGTCAACTCGCCGCAAATCAAAATTTGCTGGGAACTCAGAATGATCCTCAATACGCACGTGCGCTAGCAGCTCTATCTAGCAACAACTTTGCTCAACCCCCTCAGCAAAATCGACCGTTGCAACAACCGATGAGCAATAGCTCAGTAGATTTAAAATTTTAAGATTTAAAATTTTAGCTGAGCTTCCAGATATTGGATTGGGAATGCTGGACAGAAATTAGGAATTATCAATCATGAATGCTGAATCATAAAAAATTCATAATTTATAATTCATAATTCATAATTTTTATTCATCTATCCCTAATCCAAAATCTTAAACATATGAATAATGAATCGATTGAGATAACCACCGCCAACAGCTTCTTACCAAAGGTATCCGTGGTTGTCCCTATTTATAACGGTGAGGCAGATTTACCAGAGTTAATCTCTTGTCTATCGGCTCAAACTTACCCAAAACACCAGGTAGAGTATTTGCTGGTGGACAATAATAGTGGCGATCGCACTTTTGCCTTACTTCAACAAGCTGCTGAAAATAGCGAAATCACAATTCGTCCCCAGAGCGAAAACCAAATCCAAAGCTCCTATGCCGCCCGCAACGCTGGCATTCGTGCCGCAACTGGTGAGATACTTGCCTTTACCGATGCAGATTGTCGTCCACAGCCCGAATGGTTAAATGCATTAATCGCACCTTTTGTCAAGCAACATGTGGTGATTGTCGCCGGTGAGATTGTGGCACTACCAGGAAAAACACTGCTAGAACAACATGCAGACCGTCAAGACACCCTATCGCAAAAACACACTCTTGCCCATCCTTTCTGTCCTTACGGTCAAACAGCGAATTTAGCCATACGACGGCAAGCTTTGGAACAAGCAGGTTTGTTTCGTCCTTACCTAACCAGCGGTGGGGATGCTGATATCTGTTGGCGAATTTTGCAGCAAAACATGGGACGTTTGGAATTTGCCCCTAATGCAGTTGTCAAGCACCGCCACCGCGCCACACTCAAAGAACTAGAAAGTCAATGGCGGCGCTACGGGCGCTCAAATCGCTATTTGCATGAACTCCACGGTGTGGATTTGATGCGCGACACTACGCTCACCGAATGCTTCTACCGCTTAGGACGCTGGGTGTTGAAGGAATTGCCAAGGGACAGTGTCAAAGCATTAGCAGGTAAAGCCAGCCTTGTAGATTTATTGAGTACCCCTATCGGATTGTACAATGCTCGGGCGCGTACTGCTGGGCAACGCGAAGCCAAATTGCCAGAGAACGCCAAAATAATTGAATGGCTGTGCTGAGTGTCACTCAAGTTCGCTAAATTGGAGAAAAGTCGCGCAAAGGGAAACGGTAAATGGCAGCACAATTGTTACTGGTAGATGATGAGCCGGGATTGCGTGAAGCCGTAAAAGACTATTTGCAAGAAAGCGGTTTTAGCGTTCAAGTTGCCAGTAACGCCCGAGAGGGGTGGGAGTTGGTGCAGCAAAACACACCAGACTTAGTGATTTCTGATATTATGATGCCACAGGTGGATGGCTACCAGTTCCTCAAGCAACTGCGAGACGATCCCCGCTTCCGATCGCTACCAGTGATATTTCTCACTGCAAAGGGCATGACGACTGATCGCATCCAAGGTTATCAAGCTGGTGTTGATGCCTATATACCCAAGCCCTTCGATCCAGATGAACTGGTGGCTGTTGTGGGAAATTTACTCGAACGCCGCGCCGCTAGAACTCCAGCGCCAACTGAAGAAGGTGAAGCGCCAGATATTACTGAACTCGCGAATCAGATTGCCCAAATTAAAGCTTTGTTAACTCAAAAAAATGCAATAAATCAATCTCCAGCGCCGTTTGCGATTGACTTGACGCCCAGAGAACAAAGTGTTTTAAACTTGGTGGCTGAGGGGTTGATGAATAAAGAAATCGCTCGTCGTTTAGAGACAAGCGTTCGTAATGTAGAAAAGTATGTCAGCCGTTTGTTCAGTAAAACGGGTACCAATAGCCGTACAGAGTTAGTTCGCTTTGCTTTAGAACACGGTCTAGCAAAGTAGTTATGAACAAATAAGGCACAAGTGAATCATCGCTTTGCTTGTGCCTTGTACCTTTCTATTTTGTTCTTCTTTCTATTTTCTTGTTTAAGGTCTCGGATCACCTATAACGACTTTGATGTCTAGTTTTTCCCACTGCTACCCTGACAGACGAAGCTCAACATTTCCACGGAATCAGTTCAGGGTTAGCTAACCATACTTAAGTGATTCAAAAATGGCAAAATTTACTGTCTACGCTGACGCTCTCTGTTTTTGCTGAACTTACTCAGCCTCGTGGAAGTATACGTCCAAGTCTACCAAAAAAATTTCGGTCTTATTCAAGCTCCTTCAATTTGACGAGGAATAATGTGGATAGAGCAATGACCGCTCAAAATTTTCTGGTGAAGTCTATAGATAATATTTTGCCTAACATTTCAGTTATTTTTGTTCACAGCAGTCAACGTACTACAGGGAGAAACGGGAATTTTTCGATTTCCTCAATCAATAGGGAATCACTTTTGATACAGTAAACAAAGTTTGTTACCTTACAAATTCACCTTGTAAAACTGTTTTGGTAATAAAAACTTATTTCTAGATTACTGTATTAACCAGTTAAACACAAGATTTCTCTAGATTTTTGTTTGAGTGTCAATAAACCCCGCTTAGAAGCAAGGCATAAATGCAACATTTAGTAGGCACCCATTTGTTTGGGTAATGCTAAGGACTAATGCAAGCCCCAGCGCTATGGTTCGGTTAGTTAAGCAAGCCAAGTCATTATTAGAACAAATCACCAAATCGGCAAACGAACACTAAATCTGATACTCTATGCTCGACACACTCTTTGCCACTGCTAGGGTGACAACAATTTTAACTATTGACTAACTTCAGCTGAGTTGCGTAAGCGCATGAGCTGACGTCTCATTTGCGGTGATGCTTTTAACTCAGAAACTTCTTGCGCCTTAACACTCGCTTGTAAAGTCTCTAAAAAGTCGTCAGACCCCTCGGTCAAAGCGTCTAGCAGTACCTGCAAAAGTTGGTCGCGATCGCTCAACAGACTTTTTTCCTCTATCAACCGGAATTTTAGATGTATTTCGCACTCATAAACACCTACATCGACACTATTCACCTGCCGTGGTAATGCTTCAAAGTTCATAGTATTTTGGCTTCCTTGTACTAGGTGGTAATTTGGTTGAGGAACTATCTTTCAAGCAAGAATTCTTTATATCTTTTCGACTCTCACAGTTTTTGAATTAACAATTCCTGTTTGTCAACAATCAATTTAATTGCATTTTACTCTCCCGTGTCTTTTCATGCTTGGCTTTATCGTCTAGCTTCTGTTGGTTCAGTGCAATAGGTCTGGTTCAAGTAAACCATAACTATTATTCAGTTTTTAAGATTCCATAGAATAAAGTTTCTGTAAGAAGTTGTTCGAGCTTTTTAAAGGTTTTTACATCAACTTTATCTAAACGTCAATAACAGTTTGAGTTTTTACTAAAAAACTGGTGGTAGTACGTAAGTAAATCCGCTGAAGATTTTCTATCTAATGATAGCCAGGCATTGCTGTACCACAATTCCGTAAAATTACTAAATGTACAATTTATTCATTTAAAAAGGCAGGAGACCTCAATGACCAAAGTAATTAGGGGTAAGATTTTTGTTCTTGATGACAATATAGACACCGATCAAATCATTCCAGCCGAATATCTCACCTTAGTTCCTTCCAAAGCGGATGAGTACGAAAAGCTTGGAAGTTATGCTTTAGCTGGTTTACCCGACCGCTACGGCAAATTTATAGTCTCTGGGGAAATGAAAACAGCCTACCCTATCATTGTGGCAGGAGAAAACTTTGGCTGCGGTTCCTCACGCGAACACGCCCCCATAGCTTTGGGTGCGTCGGGCGTTAAAGCAGTCGTTGCCCAGTCTTATGCTCGCATCTTCTTCCGCAATTGCGCTGCCACAGGAGAACTTTATCCTTGGGAGTCAGTCGAAAGGCTGTGTGACCATTTTGAGACTGGTCAAGAGGTGTCAATAGATTTTGAAAGCAATCAATTGATCAACCATACTCTTGGTCAGATATATAACCTCAAACCTTTAGGAGAAGTTGGACCGGTGATTGATGCAGGTGGCATTTTTGCCTATGCTCGTCAGACAGGCATGATTCCTTCTCGTTAGGGATTGGGTCTACAATAATTGAGAGCGCGATTAACCCATTTATCGAACCGCCTATGGACAACCCGATGCTGCTTAAGTCGACAACCCGGCACATACGGATTTTTGCCGCTGAAATAGACCGGGATGGAGAGCTAGTTCCCAGTAGTCAAGTTTTAACCTTGGATATTGACCCAGACAACGAATTCAACTGGGATGAAGATGCTCTACAAAAGGTTTATCACAAGTTTGATGAACAGGTAGAAGCATATAGCGGCGCAGACCTGACCGATTATAACTTACGCCGCATTGGCTCTGATCTGGAGCATTTTGTGCGAGGACTCCTGCACAAAGGCGAAATTAGCTACAATCTCTCCGCACGCGTCACTAACTACAGCATGGGACTTCCTCAAGTTGCATCCGACGAAAATCAAGAGACTTATGGAATTATGAGTAAAGAATGAAGATGCCCCAGCGCGAATGACGGTGAGTAAACGCGCTGCAGGAGGAGCTAGAGCCATGCAGTGAGGCAGCGCTCTTAGTAGGGTTTTCCGACCTAGGTGAGTCAGCGCGCAGAACAGGGGGTTTCCCCCATGAGCGACTGACGAACCCCGAAGGGGCGACTGCCGTTCACCGTTCGGCGTTGCAAGAGCGTGTGCGTCCCTTGCGCGTGTCCGAAGGACTCAGCACTCAGCCGTGGCGTCAGCCATAGGTGTGCCGAAGGCATAAGGGTCTCCCAACCTAGGTGACTGGCGTTGGTTTCGGTGAACTCACAGCGACTGGCGTGCCTCCTGCGGAGCGAACCACGCGTAGCGTCTGCGTTACTGAGAAGGGCTTTTCCTCTCTAGGCGACTGGCGTTCAAGAGTAAGAATGAAGAAATTGTTCTATCTTCTCTCTTGTTTCTTCTTTGTCTAAATTGTCAGTTCCAATGCTTAAACTCTCAAAATGACCGAACAAGAAAGGGATACAAGCCCCCAACTTCAGTCATGGAGAGGAAAAGAAACCAGAGCTAATTATTCAAGCCCCCGTCAAAACAAGCGAAGGGGTTGACTGGCCGGTCTGCTGTTACTGCAGCCTGCCTTTCTTTTCCTAGTTATCGTCAATCAGTCCGACGCTACCCAACAAAGGAAGGACCTGCTGTCTTGAGTACCAATACCTTTTTAGTCCATTTTTGCTTTATATGGAATAAAAGGGTGAACTTCTGGTTCCTACTCCTGTTTTGAAATTGCTTGGCATTGGTTTATTGATTTGGTTTATTGATTGCGATGCACCCCACCCCCCAACGCCAAAGCATACAAGCGAGGAGGCGCAAGATATGAATTTCGTTAAATTTTGTGAACTTAAAAATCGAATTTAGATGAAAAACGCCCCAACTTTGTTGACTATTGACCGTTCAACCTTGACAGGAATTTTAGTCAACTATCCACGCGCTCATCCGCCATATTTATGCCGACGGATGAGTTGAAAAAACAGTGGCGTTCACTAAATGTAATATTTGTCTATAAAATTTATAATTATTACAAAGATTTATAACTATTACAGATAAATAGCAGAAGACTGCTATTGATTAACAACAATGATGCAAATTTTGTTAGTCGTACTCCAAGAGTATTTTATCATGCAGAATTCATAACTATTCAACGAGAGAAACCTGATAGATTGGCTCAATAGAAAACGGTCAGCAGTGATGTACCTGAAAGCTAATTCTAAAAGCTCATTGCTGACTGCTGACCGCTAAATATCTACCACCAAACCCTATTTCCTTCTTCGTCAACTCGTGCTTGTCGAATCACATCAGAAATTTCTTCTGCATCTTTCACATGATGTAGAGCTTTTTGTTCGCCATCGGGTTCGTCAACGACAAAATAAGTCGGAACTTCAATATGATCACCCGTGATATCGGGAGAATCAACGGCAAGTTGTTGTGCCTTCTCTTCAACTGCTTGTGGTTCTTCAGAAATGACATCACCAGGGTTAACAGCACGATGAATATCTTTTTGTTTGTTATCTTCCATTATTGTCTCACCAACAATTAAGTGTGCTAAATGCTGTTTAAAGTGGGGATGTTATCAATAAGCTAAAATAAGGTTCATCGTTAAGACTTAATAGCAACGAGCAAGCGCTAGCTATAACTTGCCTTGGGTCTTAACTAAAAGCTGAATTGATTCCCACATACATATAAACTAGAGAAAAAGTAAACTTATCTCCTCTTTCTGATGGAATAACTTGTTTTTCCAAAAGTGTAAAGTGTAGGGTAAAGTTAGTTCACACTAAGCGCCCTATCTGGAGATACATGACAAGAAAAATAAAACAAAGGAAAAAACTTGTGATTGAAAAGACAGTTTCTGATCAGGCAAGCTTTGAACAAGGGAGGTGATGAAGCTTTCACAAAGTTATCTGAAATTTTAGGTAGAGGTATGAATTTTTGGTGAAGTGCGCTCTTGTTTGAATATCTGTTCTCTTAAGATACAGCTGCAATAACCAGAGGACTGTATGCGTTACTTAACAATGCCTTCTCATCTTTGTGGTTTAGTGCGTGCCATATTGATAAAAGGACAGTGGAAGCGGCTTGATGCCTGCTCAAGCGGGAAGTATGTATGAGTACATCCAGTGGGTCGCGTTGCGTACCAACTGAAAAATCTCCCTCCTTGATCATTGAGCAAATTTTTCAAAACTCTTAGCATCTTAAGTTTCGTCCGCAAGTTAAAATCGTGATCCAAAATTGGATATATCAGATATGAGCGGTCAACAGTGCCGCTGCCAATGCTGTTGAAAACAAAGCCAATCTGCTGATCGGTGCGAAGACTATGGAAAATGATGCGCCAACGCTCTACTGCCCCAATGAACTCTGTCAAGCTCCAAATCCCTTGACACACAAGTTTTGCCTGCGATGTTCCACACCCCTACCCAAACGTTTCCTCTGGGCTGTGGCAGACGGGCAGAGCGTGGCTAACGCTGGAGAATTATTAGCCGATCGCTATCTGGTTATCAGCAAAGGGCTTGTTTTAGATACCAAGCCTGCGTTCTTACCTCAAACACCAAATGTAGAACATTTACAGGGAATCAGACCTTACTTGCGGCTATTTGCCTACCGCTTGCACGTACCGCAGGTGTATGGAGTGCTGGCGCTGACGGACAGCAGTTCTGGCAAAGAAATATTACTTTTAGAAAAACCTCCACTTTCTGTGCTAGAGAATACAGCGCTAGAAAGTACAGCTTCGTTGGAAGTGGAGCTGGCGAGCGAGCTAACCACTGCTTGGAGTTCTGCAACATCAATGCGCCAACTCAATTGGCTGTGGCAAATAGCTCATCTGTGGCAACCTCTTTCCAGTGAAGGCGTAAGCTCTAGCTTACTCAACCCAAAGTTAGTCAGAGTAGAAGGACCGTTAGTACGTTTACTGGAATTGCAGCATGACAATCAAACTTCCCCTGGTTTACCTCAACTTGGGGAATTTTGGCAGCAGTTACAGGTAAATGCCAAAGGAGCGATCGCGGAATTTTTGAGTGAAATTTGTCGTTCTCTGATTGCCGGAGACATACAATCAGGTGAGCAACTTATTGCCGTTCTAGATAGAGGATTGGCACAATTAGGTCAACACCAAACACCAGTCATCAAAATTGCCACCAAGAGTGATACCGGACCGAGCCGCCAACGTAATGAAGATGCTTGTTATCCGCCTAGTGGCAGCGTTATCAGCAAACCTCCTCAGCCGACAGCCCTGGCTATTGTATGTGACGGCATTGGCGGACACGAGGGAGGCAATGTTGCATCCAATTTAGCGATTGAAACCATCCAGCAGCAGCTGCAGGACCTGACAAAAGCGTTCTCTGAGCACACAGACCCCGCAACTCTACTTGCGGACTTAGAAAGCGCAGCAGCTGCTGCTAACGACAAAATCAGCCAGCGCAACGACAACGAACATCGACAGGGGCGTCAACGCATGGGCACTACCCTAGTGATGGCATTGCCCATTGCCCACGAAATGTACATTGCCCACGTTGGTGATAGTCGTGCTTACTGGATCACACGCCACGGTTGCTATCAAGTCACCCTAGATGATGATGTAGCCTCGCGTGAGGTACGCTTAGGGTATGCCACATACCGGGATGCCGTCCAACAGGGAGCATCCGGTTCCTTGGTGCAGGCGTTAGGCATGAGTGCTAGCAATTCATTGCATCCGACGTCACAACGGTTTATTCTCGACGAAGACTGTATTTTCCTGCTGTGTTCCGACGGTTTGAGTGACTTTGACCGGGTGGAGCAATATTGGGAAACAGAAATTTTACCCATTATTACTGAAAAAGGTAATGTATCAAAAGTAACAGATAAATTATTGGAAATAGCGAATAATCAAAATGGACATGATAATGTGACTATCGCTGTCGTACACTGCCAAGTTAAATACTCAGAACCAAAATCAAGCCTCAAAACCGTGCTTGCTGACCTCTCCACAATACCAGCAGCCACAGCCCCGCAAAGCCAGCTAAGAACAGCACTCACACCAGAGTACAGCCAAAACCAGAAAACTCACGTCATCTCAACAAACAAGCCTGCTAAAGGTATAAAAGTACCGCTACAGTTGATGGTTATTCTGCTGCTGTTTTTAGCAAGTGGTATAGTAGGATACTTGTGGCTACAGGGATTGCTTGCTATGCCGAAAATACCTCAATCTTCACCGGTGGCAAATCCTACGGATGCCGCACCATTACCACCAGCGGTGACAAGTGGTTCTCAAGGCAGTTCGGGCAATTCCAGTGTGAATGCCAAAGGGGTGATTCAGACTAACAGCGAAATAGAATTCATGAGGACGAGCGGATCCCCAACCCAAGCTATTGCCCCAAACGGTAGTGTTTTGCAAATTTTCAAGACGCAAAAAACAGACAAAGACACTTGGGTCTATTTGCGAGTCTGCTCAATTGTTGCCAAAGCAAGCCCATCAAACTCACAATCAACTTCTGTTGCCAAAAAACCTTTGCTCACCCCAGGGGACGAAGTCAGAATTTTATTCTCCAAACTCAAATCGTTCAATTTCCCCAATGCTAAACCAGAAGTGGTAAGCCTATGTCAGCCGCAAGATGCTTCTCTCCCGACTGTTGAAGAATCAGCAACTGAGCCTAAGCCAGCCGTGCCCAAACAGTGAGGTATTAAAATAGGTGACACCTGCTAGTCGAAGAGCAGCATAGCGTCAAAAACTCGATAAACTGGTAGAAGACTGAAATATTACAGGTGATAACTTTAAATAAAAAAGTTTAAAGGCGAAAATTTTTGTCTTTTAAAATTGTTATTTGATATTTAATTTTACCTTTTAGATTAACGAATCCATGCCATCCCTTAACCTGGCGATCGCGCGTCTCGTGAACACCGGCACTGACAGTTTCGCCATTTGGGTGGTGAACGCTCCCTATCCCAGTGGCTATGTTTTGCGTGATTGCGTGTGGCTTCCACATCTGTCTCAAGCTTGGCTTGAGTGGCAGCAAATGTTTGCCGAACACAGCCGCTTGGAGATTTCCCCAAAAGCAACGCCCAAAGCGGCAAATCCTCTACCTCTGGATTTTGTTGTCCCAACTTCTGGTCAAACGACCAGTTACAGCAGCCGTCTGATGCAATACTTGGGCATCAGCCTGTGGAATTGGGTATTTGACGGACAAATTCTTAATAGCTTTGAACGCAGTCGCGGGATTGCTATGGGTCAACATACGCGTTTGCGCGTGCTGCTAGAAATTCGTGATCCGGATTTGATTGCCCTGCCTTGGGAAATTATGCAGCGCGAACCAGGTCAATCTGCCATTTCTCTGTCGCAACACATACTCTTTAGTCGTACGACGAGCGAAGTCGAACCCCTACCTTATCTACGCTCAGAGCAAGCGTTAAACATACTGCTGGTTTTGGGTGAAGATCAACAGCGGCTACAACTTGAAGAAGAAGCCGCTATCCTAGAACAAACCCTTTCCAATGGATCGCTTGTAGCAAGCAGTTACAATGGTTATGCACCCTGCATGGTGACAACACTCCTGCAACCCACTCCACAGGAGTTGATTCAACAGCTAGAAACAAAGGCATACAACGTCTTATTTTACGCCGGTCACGGTCAGAAAGGACCAGACGGAGGGTTACTGTTTTTGGCAGCAGGTATGACCCTCAACGGAATGGAATTAGCCCAAGTTTTGACTCATACTGGTGTGAAACTGGCGGTTTTCAATTCTTGTTGGGGAGCACAACCGGCTGCTATTGCACACCAAGCTATGCCCCACAGCAGCTTGGCAGAAGTGCTGATCCGTCAAGGTGTGCCTGCGGTTTTGGCAATGCGTGATGAAATAGCACCTCACGAAAGCCACACTTTTATTCAAGCTTTTGCTGCTGCTTTGCGATCGCGCAAACCAATTGATGAAGCGGTGGCGGAAGCAAGACAAAAGCTATTGACAACTTACAGGTTCAATCAACCTGCTTGGACATTGCCAATTCTTTACCTGCATCCAGACTATAATGGTGAACTTATAAAGAGTTTTGATGAGGGGATTACAGAACTACCAGAAACTTCTATTCCTGGCATAGCTTCGATGCTTCCCAATGCTTGTTTGCGATCGCTCTCACCAGGAGGTAGAACTTGGTCACTGCGACCAGGTGTCACCCGCATTGGTCGCACGGCAGACAATGATATTGTGCTTCCAGAACCTTCAGTTTCCAAACGCCATGCCGAAATCTTATCTCGCAATACTCTGACAGGATCTACCCCAGTGCGAACCTATTACCTGCAAGATTTGTCCACCTACGGTACTACCTGGGTTTTACTTGCTAATGGTTGGCAACAAATCCATCGTCAGGAAGTCCCTTTACAATCTGGTATGCAGTTAAAGTTTGGTAGTACGAAAAGTCAACCTTGGGAGTTCATCATTGATAATGTTTGAGCTTAAGGATTGGAAACATGAATTTTCAAACCACCTGAACATAGCCAAGTCAACCAACACTTTTCGGTGAAATTGCATTCTTTTTGCGGAAATGAGATTCTGGCAGTTGTAGCTGTCAATACCGATAAATAATTCAACAGGAGCGACACATGGCTAACAAAATTAACGGTTCAAATGCTTTTCATTCCATGCCACCTCAAGTCGATTTAGAGCTTTTAGAAGCACTCTTGGAACCAGAGGATGCTACATATCCTTGGAATCCAGCAGACGAAGAATCAGAAAACTATTTTGCACAACTAGAACAGCAGTTCCAGTTAGAGGATCTCCTCGATGAGGAACTGACAACACGCTCACAAAATTTTTACAATCGCTTAGACACGCTTTGGTCTAATAATTTCAATTCCAAGAGCTACAAGTATAATACAAAATCTTCTTTGGTGGCGAATCTTCAAAAAAATTTACAAGCTGGTTTTGCCGCCACTGTGCCTCAAGATTGGATAACAGTTATTGCGCAAAAAGCTGCTGAGATTTTTAATTCCGGGCAATCGATGGGTGAAAAACTGGTTGAGTGCGTTGAATCTGTCTTACCTAGTTGGGAAACAGATGACCTTTTGGTTATGGCGCGTCCTTTTGCCTACGCTATGAGAAGCGGCGAACAGCAAAACGTAAATTCCGTGGTAGAAAACGTAAAAAATCGTGAGTGGACAAATCTCTCAGAAGTTGAAAAGGCAAAAGTCAGTCTAGCAGTTGCTTATCAAGCCCTCAATCAGCTCAACAAGTCTCCAGATGAAGCCTAATTTCAACTTTCTCTTTTCTGCTTTCATTTCATTGAAGCCACAAGTTGCTCTGATTCCAAGCGGCAATTTTGTAGCACACCTCAAAATGCATAAATTTTCATCTCTCTTCAGACAGAAATGCCCAATGTAACCTAACCTTAGCTAGCCCCAAAACGACCATCATCTATCCAAAGACATAAAAATTATTTGCCCTCTTCTCTCCCTCATTTTTCTCATCTCCTCGCACTGCTTTATTTAGGCCCAAGAAAACGGGTAGCGAAATTTTGCGATCGCGTTGGTGAAAGCGCCCTAGCTTTGAGAATAGCTGCCATCAAAAAGGCGTAAGACAATACTCCAACAACCACCAACAGCAAACCGTTGATAACTCCTGTTGCATTCCACAAAGCGTGCAGCCCAGAGGCTGTTAGATAACCAACTGGCAGAATTTGTAAACATTTGCTGGGCTTGAGTACAGCTAACCCAATAAAATACCCAAAATAACCACTATAAGCCATATGCCCGGCAACGGAGCCTAAAGTTCGAGCAATTACCAGTTGCAAACCTGCTAGATCACCAGCCCCTGTGCCGAACTGGGCTGAAACAGCTTGAGTAATATTAGGTACATATTGTCCGAGAGTTTCCAACAAGGTAAAACCCACAGCAGAAGCCGTTCCCAGGAGAATACCATCAAGAGGTTCAGCAACACCGATACGTTCCCGCCACGGCGATGGTAGTCGTCTAGCAATGAGAAATGCTGCTAGTACAGGTATTGCCTTGAGTAATTCCTCCATCAAGCCAGCGCCGAAAAGCATCCGCACCAGCAACTCTGTGAAAGTGATGGACTCTTGTTCTGAGGGCAAGTTACCAGGTAAGAGACCGCGAAACACAAAGATAAACAAATCTAACACGGGAGTGAGCAAAACCACTGTCGTTGTTAACGCCGAAGCAAGCAGCACCCACCAAGGCTTTGGTTTACCACACAACTGGTAAATAAAGTAGTAAGCAGCGGAAGCTATATAAATCGCGACTATGACTTGATTTGCGCTTGGTTGACCTACCGTGGCAAACATCAGTACCACGAAGACAACTGTAAGAATTCCGGGTATCAGGTAAGCTTTACGAGTTAAATCTTTGCCAGTAGAAATAATCGGAAACAGTTGGGTGAAGCTGATGGAGTCTGCTGGCTTTGGGGGGTTTGGAGGAGGTTGGTAAAACGTTGAGGTCGCTGTTGGGTAACTATTTGCTGGAGGAAGCGGTGTCGCTGCTGCTGGAGCGATCGCAGTGGCTTGTTGTTCTTTGAGTTCATACTCAAAAACGAATTCTGGACCATCATGACCTAGAGTAATGCGATCTCCGTTGATCAATTGCTGACAACCCTGCAACCGTTGTCCGTTCAGGTACGTGCCATTGGCACTATTCAAATCACAGATTATCCAGCTAGGTTGTGCATCTGGGGATGAAGCAAGAGGACGAAGCGCCGCATGACGACGAGATACCATGCGGTACAACATGGCATCTAATACAACTTGGGAACTGGGATCACGTCCAATGACTACCTCTTGACTCGAAAGCAGCGAGTAGCGAGTTTCCGATCCAAAAGACGCTCCCATACCAGACACTTGCCGCAGGATTGCATTCTGTCTTGCGTTTTTGCCTGTCATCGAGTTACAGGGTGTTTCTAAACTATTTATTGTAGGAATTGGCAGTAGGACTTAACCCAAGCCACAACAGCAAAATTGCTAAATCCACTATAGCTTCAGTCACTGCTTATCAATGAGAAATTAAAAAAATCAAAATAAACATAGTCTTGGTCAGTATGACTGTTGACAGTTAACCGTTAACAGCCAGCACTATCTGTAAATTCTCTGCCACCATCAAAAGCCTATTTGCCTGACTTTCCCTTTTTTAGAAGAATTATGCTGCTTTCTACTGGACAGTAAAACCGCCATCAATGACTAACTTGTGCCCTGTGATATAGGACGCAGCATCAGAACATAACCAAATAACTGCATTTGCGACTTCTGCTGCTTCCCCGATTCTTTTAAGTGGAATTGCGTTACTCACTTGTTGAAGCCTATCTTCTGGAACATTGGATAGGATATCCGTTGCAATCACCCCTGGACTGACAGCATTGATCCGAATTCCCTGTCCTGCATATTCTATCGCTGCCGAGCGCGTTAACCCAATAACTCCTGCTTTAGCGGCTTCGTAGGCAGAGAAATCAGATGTACCGATAACAGCACCTCCTATAGACGCCATGTTGACGATAGCTTTGCTGCTGCGCTCCGCGCAGATCGCACCAGTTCCAGTTTCGAGCATCGCCGGAATTTGATACTTCAGACACAGCCAGACCGCTTTCAGGTTAACATTTGTCTCAGCATCCCATTCCTCCTCTGAACGTTCAGTAAGCGGAATAAATTTTCCAATGCCAGCATTATTAAAGGCACAATCTAATCGACCAAATGCTTCTAGCGTTTTCGCGACTAGTGCTTCCACATCCCCAGCTTTTGTCACGTCAGTTTGCACAAATAGAGCTTCACCACCTGCATCTTTGGCGAGACGAACGGTTTCTTCCCCCTCTTGAGTACGCCGCGCTGCTACAACAACCTTTGCCCCCGCTTGAGCAAACGCAACTGCGGTCGCTCGACCAATCCCGGAACTACCACCTGTGACGATAGCAACTTTTCCACTCAGTCCTAAATTCATGCTTCAAATACCTTTCATAAGGTTGCTCCAAGATCAGTTTGGAGAAAGTGTTTATTGCACTATAACTGAGCGAGCGCCGTGTTCAATTCCCTGTTGACCACACCCCTAAACAGCAGCCAGTTCTAGATGCTCAATTTTAGTACCAAGTACCTTGAGGAATTCTGCCAACCAACGGGGATGAGCAGGCCAAGCTGGTGCTGTTACTAAATTACCATCAACGACAACCTCATCAGCTGGAACATCCACATAAGTACCACCAGCACGCCACACATCGGGACCGCAAGCAGGGTAAGCTGTACAGTTCTTCCCTTGCAGCACATCAGCTGCAGCCAACAATTGCAAGCCGTGGCAAATAGCAGCAATAGGCTTGTTTGCTTGGGCAAAGTGGCGGGTAATTTCTAGCACCTGCTTATTGAGGCGGATATATTCAGGTGCGCGTCCTCCAGGAATGACCAAGGCATCATAGGTTTCGGCTTGTACCTCAGCAAAAGAGGCATTGAGAGCGAAGTTGTGACCGGGTTTTTCACTATAAGTTTGGTCACCTTCAAAATCGTGGACAGCAGTTCTAACTTTTTCTCCAGCTTTTTTGTCCGGACAAACTGCATGAACGGTATGTCCGACCATTTGCAAAGCTTGGAAGGGAACCATCACTTCGTAGTCTTCTACATAGTCCCCAACAAGCATCAAAATTTTTTTAGCTGCCATTGCTTTGATATCCTCTGTCTTTAGTAATTCGTCATTAGTTATTTGTCAATACTAATTTATTGTAGAGTGGAATGGCACTGACTTAAGCCAGTAAAAAAAATGACCCCTTAGCTAAAACCTGTTAAATCTGGTTAAAACTCATTGTCTTTTGAGGGTTCTTCAGATCCCCGACTTCTTAAAGAAGTCGGGGATCTTGTTTATCCAACTTAAAGCAAATGAAATTCCTTCAAAGCTTTGGGAAAATTTTGATTTTCATGACTAGGACGGCTGAGTTTAATCAGGGCAAAACGTTGTAGGGGAGTTAATTCTGCCCACTGTTGAGGCGAAAGCGTCACACCAAATTCTTTAGCTTTTTCTTGAAGGTTTATTGGTATGTTAGTATCCAACCACGCGGGATGCGGTTCAATTGGCAATTCGGCAGCCGATGTACCAGTACGTTGTAGAATCAGGTTTTGGAGATATTCTCTGTAAGCTTGAATTTCGGTTTCTGTAGAGCAAGGTAATTCAACCAAAGCTTCACGATCAGCTTTTGTCAGATGGCTCCAATCAGATAACTTTAACTTAATGCCACAGGTATCAAGTTTACAGCGTACCTGCATGGGAATACAACGCAGAGAATCAACAAAATCTGCTTCAAATTCAAAGAAATCAGGCATATTTTTTTGTTGAGATTTAATAATTTTGTTTATTGCTAATGCGAATTATTAAATAACTGATTGATAAGGCAAGGATGGCAACACCTAACCCTATTATATCAATACCTGATACTTTTCCTAAATCAAGAATGATAATTTTTCTAGCAACAGCAATGAGGGATGTAACAATAACTAATTCAACTTGCAAAACGTGTTTTTTGAGATAACCAGTGATATTTTCTAAAATTTCTAAAGCAATTAAAATATTCAAAAATAAACCAAAAATTTTATATAATGTTGTATTAAACTTACCGTAAGGTGTGTCAAATAATTCTTTAAGCAGAAAAACCGCTAAATCCGCAATTGTTGTAAAAATAACCAGTACCATCAACAAAGATAAAACTTTGGAAACGATCACCTCTATGTTTTCAATAAGGTGCATGAAGCTTTCATCTTTGAGGCTTTCTTTAACTTGCTTGAGTAGTTTCCTCATGTGCTGCACTCCCCTATGAATTAAAAAGTCAACAGCAAAAAGAAAAAAGAAAAACCCCATAGATAAATCTATAGGATGGAAAAAGGATGTTTTGTCGATTTGCCCTTTCTGTTTAAAGGGCACTTTTTTCTTTTGCATAGCTAAAGCTAAGAGACAATCAAGAAAGAATAGTCAAGAATTAGAAACACTATTAAGTAGATAGGTAGAAATAAACCGAACTATGTTAAGAAATGTAAAACCCTCTAAAACCCTTACTAATGACCAATGACTAATGACTAAGGACTGCTTTAACGAGTTAACTTTATTTGTACCGACCTACTTAACTATTGACTAATTCTTCTTCCAAAAATACTGTATGTCTAGCAGCTTAACATTATCAGGGTGACAGTTGATAATAATTCTTTCAATGCATAGTATAATATTGATTAATTGATTGATACCTTGCACCTATCCGTATAAACCACGATTCGCTATAAAGGGTCGAAAGAAATATACATTTTATTACGTTGTTTTTGTCGGAAATCAGGCACTTCAGGCTTAATACTTAATAGTTAAATAACATTCAAACTTTTAGGTACAAGATGTAAGTGAATACAGAACGGCTGCCGCAACTGAAGACTATACACTCTCCTATTCGAGCCGCCCTGTTTTTTAACTGGTAACTCCACAGATTGTATTATTACCAAAGGTAGTAATAATGTGATATCTATCAGTTAACAGATCCAGTAGTCAATGACACTTGGTTACGCAACTCAATATCAACAGTAATTGGCACTAGCTGTACCGCACAAGCTTTTAACTCTGGTTGCAGTGAGTCGGGGCAAGATTCTGGATGAGTTAGGGCATTGGCTTCGGCATTGTCTGCCCACAGTGCGCCCCAATGCATAGGGACAAACACCGTACCAGGTGCGATCGCTCTTGTGACTTTCGCTGGAAATTTAGCTTTTCCCCGGCGCGATCGCACTTCCACCAAGTGATTTTCTGTAATACCTAACTGTGCAGCATCACGAGGATGAATCTCAATAAACGGTTCAGGATGTAAGGAACGAGTTTTTTCTATTCGACCAGTGCGTGTTTGAGTGTGCCAATGTCCGTAAAGTCGCCCAGTTGTCAAGACAAAGGGATAATTCGGGTCTGGTGGTTCTGCCAATCCCCGCGAGTGATATGCTGCAAACCGCGCACGTCCATCTGGGGTGTGGAAACGGAGGTTGGTGTAGAGTCGCTTCGCTGAAGAGGAGGGAGAGAGGGAGGGAGGGAGAGAGTGAGGGAAAAAAGAATTATCTTCTGTCCCCGCATCCCCGTGTCCCCCCGTTTCCGTGTCCTCTTTCGGGTGGGGCCATTGTGTGGGACCTTGCGCCTGTAATTGCTGGTGACTGATCCCGGTCATATTGCAAGGGCGATCGCCAGTCAGTTGGACAAACTCAGCGTAAACTTCAGCAGAGTTGGTAAAGGCGAACTTGTCCACAAAACCTAGCCTACGTCCAACTTCTGCAAAAATTTCCCAATCTGCTTTCGCTTCTCCTGGAGGTTGGCGGAATGCTGGACACAGCGTGACCATTCGTTCCGAATTTGTCATCACGCCAGTTTTCTCACTCCATTGGGCAGCTGGTAGCAGAACATGAGCGTAAGCAGCGGTTTCTGTGGGGTAGTAGGCGTCTTGGTAGATTGTAAAGGGCGATCGCAACAAAGCCTTCTTAGTCCGCTCCAAATCCGGCATACTTACAGCAGGATTCGTTGCAGCAACCCATAATAACCCTACAGTGCCATTTTCTAACCCAGTAATCATATCCCAAGCTGTCAGACCAGGATTGGGTGAAATTTGCCCTGGCTTCAGCCCCCAAAAAGCCTCAACTTCTGCGCGGTGCTGGGGATTTTTCACGACCCGATAACCAGGTAACAAGTGCGCCAAACCTCCGGCTTCCCGTCCTCCCATTGCGTTTGGCTGACCTGTAAGCGAGAAAGGTCCTGCTCCTGGTTTGCCAATCTGCCCAGTCATCAGGTGCAGGTTAATGATAGTTCTGACCTTAGCGGTACCTTCTGAAGATTGATTTACACCCATTGACCACAAAGACAGCACCCGCCCAGATTGACCCCAGTATTTGGCTGCTGTTTCTAAATCTTCAATGCTGATCCCACATTGATGAGCTACCACTTCTGGGGAATAGTGGCGAATCACCTCAGCATAGGCGGGAAAGTTGCTGGTGCAGTCATCGATGAACCCAGCCTCAATGTAGCCCCAGCGCATCAACAAGTGAGCGATACCGTTTAACAGGTCGATATCTGTACCAGGACGAATGGCTAAATGTAGATCAGCGGCTTCTGCGGTCGGTGTGCGCCGGGGATCAACCACAATCATTTTGACTTTGCGGTTCTTTTTGTGGTATTTTTCGAGCCTGTTGAAAACAATCGGGTGACATTCCGCTGTGTTGGTACCAATTAAAAACGCACAGTCGGTTAACTCCAAGTCTTCATAACAGCATGGGGGACCATCCGAACCAAAACTTTGAATGTAGCCAGCCACAGCACTCGACATGCATAAGCGCGAGTTGGCATCAAAATTATTGCTTCCCAGACACCCTTTAAGGAGTTTCTGAGCTGTGTAGTAGTCCTCGGTTTGAAACTGACCGGAACCATACATACATATAGCTTCTGGTCCAGTGGTGAAGCGCACGGTTTGAATGCGCTTGGTGATGATATCAAAAGCTTCATCCCAACTGACGCGCCGAAACTCCTGATCCAAAGAGTCTCGTACCATTGGGTAATGCAGTCTGTTTTTGTCTAACGACTCTGCGATCGTCGCGCCTTTAACGCAAACCATACCCTGACTTGAAGGGTGCGCTTTATCGCCTCGCACCCGCCAAATTGGATTTCCTTGGCTATCTCGATGAGTTGCTTTGCCATGTTGTGCTGGTGGAGAAACTTCCAGTCCACAGCCAACACCACAGTATGGACAGAGGGTTTTGGTAAATTCTGTCATGGTAATAGCACCATGTATGTTTATAAATTGTTTAAATGTTTAGTTTGTAGAAGAGCAATTTCATCAAATTGCTCTGTTTTCAAACCTTTTCTATTCAGTTGACAGCAAGGACACAATTATCGAATTTTGATTGATAAAACCTGAAATTTTAGTGAGCAAGCTTTACTTCATCTGGTTTACTTATTCTCAGTAACCGTTTGCGGAAGTATTTCTACTTAATTAAATATGATTTGATAAAAAGAAAATGTTATTACAGATACATTTTGTTCTTTTTTTGGCTTATTAAATAGATTTTCATGACGCAAATTCTGCCATTCACGAAATTTCTTAAAAAATCTATTTTTGAGAAATTTAAACCACAGATGGGCACAGATGGACACAGATGATTTATCTGCTTTTATCTGCTTTTATCTGCGGTTTAAAAGTCTCTTCAACCAGGGTTATGTAAAGAATTTGTTCAAAAAATGCAGGTTAAGGCATTAATTTTTTTTGTCTTATTCCTTAGCTAAGATGCCAGTATTTTGAGGTGCGACTTCTGGCGATTCACCTTCATAAGCAGCAGCAAAGGAACCCTTTGGTTCTTTGAGGAAGAAGGCACACATAAAAGCGCAGATTAGAGCAGCTACACCCATTGTGGTAAAGAGTGTTGGCGCATCGGTTAAGCTGAAAATTGTCAGATAAACAACGCCTCCAAAGTTACCGTAAGCTCCCACATTTCCGGCAATTTGTCCAGTAGCTTCCTTTTTAATCAAAGGTACAATACCGTAAGTTGCACCACAGCCAGCTTGAGCAAAGTAAGCGGCAACCATAGTAACTACAATTGCCACTGGAAGCGCCCAACTGCCGTTAATATAATGTGCCGTCAAATAGCTCACACCAATGCCAGCACTGATAATTGTCATTGTCCATTTGCGAGAGCCAAATTTATCAGAAATTAAACCACCGCTGGGACGAGAAATTAAATTCAAGAAGGGATAAGTGGCGGCAATCATACCAGCTACCACGTGTTCTAAACCAAAAGTTTTTTCAAAAAACGCAGGCAACATCGAAACGACAGCAAGTTCAGAACCAAAGTTAGTTATGTAAGTGAATTCGAGTAAAGCGACTTGACTAAACTGATAACGTTCAGAGGGAGCGTAAGTTTTCTTGCCAATAAGAAGTTCTTTGTTAACCTGCCAAGCTTTGTATGTTTGGTAAGCAAATAATCCTGCCAACAGTACCCAAACCAGATACATTTGGCTCTGATTTAAAAAGTGAATGTTCTTTTGAGCCAAGCGCCAAGCTAATAAACCCAAGGCAAAAATCAAACCAAAATTCGAGATAATCATTGCCCAGAAACTTTTGACGCTGGTTACTTCCAGGGCACCATTTTTTTTAGGTCTTTTGTAAGCTTTGCCAGGAGGTGTGTCTTGGACGCTATTCAAATAAATCACACCGTAGATAGCAGAGATGATCCCGGTGAGGGCGATCGCAAACCGCCAGTTAGAAGCGCCACCACTCATAAAGCTAGCAGCAACTGCAATCAGAGGTAGCGTAAACTCTGCCCCAAAAGCACCAAAGTTACCCCAACCACCATAAATACCTTGGGCAATTCCAATCTCCTTTGGGGGGAACCATTCCGACACGAGCCGAATACCCACCACAAATCCAGCGCCCACAATGCCCATTAGCAGGCGGCTGATTACGAGATGGTTAAAATTCTGTGACAGCGCCGTTGCAAAACAGGGAACAGCAGCAAACATCAGCAGCATTGAGTAGGTAATCCTCGGACCAAAACGATCCAGAAGCATACCGATGATGATTCGCGCCGGAATTGTCAGGGCTAGGTTGCAGATGCCCAAAGTTTTAACTTGCTCTGGCGCTAGATGAAGCTGCTTGCCAATGGTTGTTGCAAAAGGAGCAAAGTTAAACCAACAAACAAACGTGAGAAAGAAGGCTAACCAAGAGAGATGCAGGATGCGATAGCGACCGTTGAATGACAATAAGCCTTTGAGCATTGAACTTTCCCAAGTACACAACAGAAAAATTGCATAGAGAAATCTAGGGGCAATGGTTGCAATTGCCCTAAACGAATGGCACTAAGCTGTGATGCATAAAGCTAGCAGCTAGTAGGATGCTTGAAAGCATTCAGCTTCACCATTTTGAATTTTGAATTTTGAATTTTGAATTTTTTTATACTGTGGCTGGTTCTGGCAAGCGTGCGCCAAAGTGTTCAATCAGCAGCTCGCGCAACACTGGCTGCAAGTCCTCGCAGGGAACGCCTTTGGTAACACAACTTCCCAGTTGTGCCTCCTTGCCAACTTTGCCGCCCATATAAATGTCAACTCCATCCACGGCTTTACCATTTTTGCGAGCTTTGGTGCCCATCAAGCCGATATCTGCTACTTGCGGTTGTCCGCAGGAGTTCGGGCAACCAGTCCAATGAATTCGCACAGGACGAGTCAGTTCTAACTCCGCTTCCAATGCTTTAATCATTGCCAAAGCGCGGTTTTTGGTTTCAATGAGAGCAAAGTTACAAAATTGTGCGCCTGTACAAGAAACGAGCGATCGCGTCAGCGGTTTGGGGTTTATTGTAAACCTATTCAGTAAATCTTCTGTTAAAAATACTTCCAAACGTGAATCAGGAATGTTGGGGATCACAAAGTTTTGTTCAACCGTCATCCGGATTTCACCGCTGCCGTAAACTTCTGCCAAACGGGCTATTTCAAACATATCCTCGGCATACAACCGCCCTACAGGAACGTGCAGTCCTACGTAGTTCAAGCCTGGTTGCTTTTGTTTGTATACCCCAATGTGGTCGCGTTTTTCCCAGTCGATTTCATCATGCGCTGCTGCGCTGATCAATGACTTACCTAGCTGCTTTTCAACTTCTGCACGGAACTTTTCAAGACCCCATTCGTCAATTAACCACATGAGGCGGGCTTTTTGCCGATTGGCGCGTAAGCCGCGATCGCGAAAAACTTCCAAAACAGCTCTACACAAAGCGACGACATCCTCTGGAGGAACCCAAGCATTCAGGGGAATAGCCGCGTCACAACGCTTGGCAGAGAAAAAGCCCCCGACGAGGACATTGAAGCCAAATATTGGGGATGAGGAGCCAGCGCCCTTCGGGTATGCCTTCGGCACACCTTCGGTGAACGCAGTCGCCTGCGGAGGGAGACCCTCCTGCAGCGCTGGCTCACCGTGCGGGGGTTCCCCCCGTTGAGGCGACTGGCGTGGAGATGAGGGGGATGAGGAGGATGAGGGAGAAATTTCTCCCCCTACTTTCCCTACTTCCCTAAAGGCGGGAACGAAAGCCAAATCATTAATTTCGGCGTGAACGGAATTATCGCGTCCACCAGTAATCGCAATGTTAAACTTCCGTGGCAGGTTACTAAACTCAGGGTTGCCTTCACCTTGGTTGGTGATCATGTCTTGAATTTGTTGCACCAACTCTCGCGTGTCGAACAATTCATCCGCATCCAACCCAGCGAGTGGATCACCTGTAATATTGCGGACGTTATCCATCCCTGACTGCACACTGGTTAAGCCAACTGCACGAAATTTATCAAAGATATTTGGTAAATCCTCAATTCGGATACCCCGTAGTTGGATATTCTGTCTGGTTGTAATGTCAGCGCTACCGTCATCACCGTAACGCTGAATCACTTCAGCGAGTACACGCATTTGCTCGCAACTGAGAATACCATTAGGCATCCGCAACCGTATCATAAACTTGCCGGGAGTGACTGGGCGAAAAAACACGCCCATCCACTTCAGCCGATGATCCCGGTCAGTTTCATCCATCGCCTCCCAGCCAAGAGAGGCAAATTTTTCTATTTCTGCCTTGATGGCAAGTCCATCTTTTTCTGCCTTGAATTTCTCAAACTTGTTTAAGCTGGGTGTGGTGGTAGTTGCTGCTTCTGTCATGAGTTAAACTCAATTGCAAATTGCTAGTTCTAGAAAACTTCTGGTGGTCGTTGCTCAACATCAACTTGTCACCTCATAACATCCCGCTTTTATAGGTTTATGAGGTTTATAGTGGAAGAAAGTGTATTTTATGGTGTTTACATACTTGCTAGAAACAATTTGCCTCTACACCGTTTAGATGCAGATTGTGTAATTGCTCCGATACACATACCTTACTGTTACAAAGCTATTCAATTCGTATATTTTGTTACGAAAAATTATATATATTGTTCAAAATGTATCGATTTGATGCATTTTTTGCATAATATCTACGAACTCAAGTGCCAAGTAAAATCAATTTGGTATGCCTATTTGGAAATTTGCAGATTGTGGATAACATCAACCAGCTTTTGGTGCAGGCGCAAGCAGCATACAATGCGTCTAACTGGTCATCGCTGATTCAATGCTTGCAACAGTTGACTCTGGCAAAGCACTTAGAACATCCAGAGGTAGTTAAAAATCAAGAACATCTGCTGGAATTAGCACTCTCGGTTTTAGAAACAGGCGATTTTCAGCAACGCTGGGAGATTGCTAAGGTGATAATTAGCCTAGGAAGTATTGCCATCCCCCCATTGATAGATATTTTAAAAGATGACGCAGATGAAGAACTGCGCGCTTATGCAGCAAGAATTTTGGGGGATTTGAAAAATCCAGATGCAATAGCACCTTTGGTGGAATTACTGAAAACCAATGAAAGTCAGGAACTCAAGGAAATAGCAGCCACTGCTTTAGGGCAAATGGGCGCTGTTGCGATCGCCCCCTTAACGGAACTTTTAGCAGAGGAAGAAACACGGTTGTTAGCAACTCAAATGCTTTCCTTCATCCGACAAAAAGAAACTATCACACCTTTGTTGAGCGTCGTGCAAGATCCACAAGTAGCTGTGCGTGTTGTGGCGATTGAAGCACTCAGCAGCTTTCACGATCAGCGCGTGCAAACAGTGCTTCTTAATGCTTTGAACGATGTCGCCGCCCCAGTGAGGCGGGAAGCAGTGCTTGGTTTAGGTTTTCGCCCTGAGTTACGCGAAACATTCGATTTGGTGGGGAAATTGCAACCGAGGCTTTATGACATTGACCAAGACGTTTGTTGTGCCGCAGCAGTCGCCCTTTCTAGAATGGGTTGTGACGCAGCGGCACAGGCATTATTTCAGGTTTTGATATCGCCAAATACACCGAGAAAGCTGCAACTAGAAACTATCCGCGCTTTAAGTTGGGTGGGGACACTATCCGGGTTAGAGTATCTACAAACAGCACTTGATCAACTACAAACAGCCGTTGTATGGCAGGAAATTGTTACCGTTTTGGGGCGAGTCAGTGGTTCTTTAACCGACAAAGCCGCAGAAATTTTGCTGGGAATGTTGCAACACAAGCATCCAGGAGTTGAGATTCCTAGCATCAAAAGTGCGATCGCCTTATCTTTAGGGCAGTTAGGGAAAATGCAGGCAATGAGTGCATTAACCGAGATGTTAACAGATAAGGATGTTCAAGTTAGACTACACGCCAGCGCTGCAATCAAGAAACTAGATCCAGCAAACCCAATCAAGTGAGTAAAAAAATTTCTTGGCAAACATTGAGCTGTAACAAGCAGTACTAATTTACGCCGGAAACTAAGTTAACTTAATGAAACCATAAGTGTAATTCAGGCTACATCAACATGCGATTAGAGCAGTTGCAAGCCTTTCTGGCGATCGCAGAAACTGGCAGCTTTCAGGGGGCAGCAAGAAAATGTGGTGTAACCCAATCGACTATCAGTCGCCAAATTCAGGCAATGGAAGAAGATTTGGGGTTGGAATTATTCCACAGAACAAGTCAGGCAAAGTTGACATTGGCAGGTGAACGCTTGCTACCTCGCGCCCGAAAAATTTGCCAAGAGTGGCACAGCGCCACGCAGGAAATAGCTGATCTCTTGGCAGGAAAACAGCCAGAACTTTGTGTAGCAGCAATTCACTCGTTATGTGCTTATTATCTGCCACCAGTTTTGCAAAAATTTTGTCATAATTATCCAGAGATACAATTGCGCGTGACCTCATTAGGTAGCGATCGCGCCTTAAAAGTCCTCAAAGATGGACTCGTAGATCTGGCAATAGTCATGAATAATCGCTTCTTAACCGCTGGAAAAGAAATGGTGGTAGAAGTACTGTATGATGAACCGATAGAAGTTTTAGTGGCGAACAATCACCCGCTAGCGCAATATGAACGCATCCCTTGGTCGGAACTGATTCGTTATCCGCAAGTAGTGTTTAAGGATGGTTATGGGATGCAACGCCTGGTACAAGATAAATTTGATCGCTTAGAAGCCACACTACAAGCTGCTTTAGAAGTTAATACCCTGGATGCTTTCCGGGGAGTCGTGCGCCAAGGAGAACTCGTAGCCATGCTGCCGTATTCCGCATTAGTCGAAGCACGTATTGACCCCAGCCTTGCAGTTCGTCCTTTAGCTAGTAACAGTCATAGTTCTTTACCCGACAATTCTAGTTTGACTCGACAGGTGGTTATGGTCACGACTCAAGACCGACTTCAAATTCCTCCAATTAAGCACTTTTGGCACTTGGTTAAGGACAATGTACCACCACTATTTGACTCTGTTGCATCATCGGCTTGTTAGCAGTTGTTAGTTATTAGTCATTTGTCATTTCTCATTTGTTAAAAATTATAAACTTTTGACAAAAGACAAAAAATAAAAATATGAGCAAAGTATTTAGGGATTTACTCAAAAAGGTAGGTGGTGGGGAGCATACTGCACAGAACTTAACTCGTGCTGAAGCCGCTACAGCCACCAAGATGATGTTGCTAGGAGAAGCGACACCAGCCCAAATCGGGGCTTTTTTAATTGCTCACCGCATCAAACGTCCTACAGCGGATGAGTTAGCAGGAATGCTGGATGCATATGATGAACTAGGGCCCTCACTGCAACCAGTCTCCTCCGAAAAACCAGTAATAGTTTTAGGCATACCTTATGATGGCAGAACTCGCACTGCACCCATTAGCCCCGTAACGGCTTTGGTTCTAGCAGCAAGTGGACAACCAGTGGTTATGCATGGTGGAGATTGTTTGCCCACAAAATACGGAGTACCGCTGGTAGATATTTGGCAGGGGTTAGGAGTTGATTGGACTAGACTATCCCTGGAGAAAACCCAGGAGGTGTTTGAAAAAACTGGAATTTGCCTTGTTTATACTCCTAAGCATTTTCCCTTAACAAATAGTCTCTGGGAGTATCGTGACCAACTAGGCAAGCGTCCGCCTTTGGCAACAATGGAACTCATTTGGTGTCCTTATGCGGGGGATGCTCATATAATCACTGGGTTTGTTCATCCTCCCACGGAAACCTTGTTCCAAACCACCTTGGCTTTGCGAGGAGTGACGAAGTTTACAACAGTGAAGGGGTTGGAGGGTAGCTGCGACTTACCACGCGATCGCACTGCTATCATCGGCTTAGCAACAACTCCCAAGCCAGATGACATAGGGATTATACCCATAGAACGCTTACACCTAACCCCTCGTGATTATGGGTTTACAACCAAGAATGTACCCCTCGGTACCACTCAAGAATTGATTGCGGATATGCAAGGGGTATTGAATGGCAAACCCTCCGAACTTATGCAAACAGCCTTGTGGAATGGAGGGTTTTACCTGTGGCGTTGTGGAATTTGTTCAGATATCCGTGAGGGTATAGCCAAGGTAGAGGAATTGTTAACTCGTGGTGTGATTGCTCAGAAACTACAAGAACTTTCTGGGGCAGTCAATTCAGTTTCCACAGTGTTTCAGCCTGTCTAAGAGGTTCATCTTCCTCATGGCATTGCGCTCATATGACTTTCCCTTGGTTAATGTCAACATGACACACCGAGTGCGAAGCCATCAGAACAAAACACACAAGCTTTCAGTTGTCTTGATTAGCGGAAACGGCTCTTACGCTGCTTTGATCTGGCGACTGCTTTACGCTTGAGTTTTTGCAGAGGTGTTTCAAAGTGACGATGTTTCTTTAAATCTGGAAAAATTCCCGCCTTGGAAACTTGTCGCTTAAATCGACGTAAGGCTGACTCAATTCCTTCATTTTCGCCCACAACTATTTGGGTCATTCTCTCTCCTACTAAATTGACTTAATTGGTACTTGGGTACAAATAATATAGTAACGTGTGAGCAAAAAGGGCAGAGCCCTTCTCTGCCCTTGCGACTTGAGAGTTAAATCCTTTAGTTTAGGATAAAACAATTGGAGAAGGAGCCTGGCAGCGTATAGCGAGTCTCCTTCTCCACGAGTAATAGTGAGGGGCTAGTGTGATAACCCAAAAAAACCTGGCTCCTTCTCAAAGTACTTGACACTGCTACACAGAACATGACTAAACTTATTTAAAGCTTATGATTCAACTAAAGTTTCCTTTAGAGGGTCTGTTTCCCGCTTCAATCAAGGGAGTCGGCTCCAACAGTCCACGGGCGTAAATTCGGATGTAGCCCATCCTACATATCGAACTGTTTAAAGTTTGAAGCTTTTAGCCATTTGTCACCCGTTATTTTCAGCTAATTTAACAAACCGTGGACTTCCCGTTTGACCTTTTTACAGGCTTGCTAGTAATGACCGCGACTGTGGTTTACAAACCAGATTTTTTTAGCCTTGGTTTTCGGCATTAAGTCAATTTTATAATACAATGCCTGCTTCTTACATCAAAAACTTACTCATACTAAATAAGTACGAATAAGTTTAATAATGTTTTTGGCTATTTAATTTTGCTCTCTGTTCTAAAGGAGCAGAGATTCTTAAGACATTTCTGCCTTAATATCCCCATCGCTGGGGTTCCCAGGCTCACCACGGAAAGCCCATAGGGCGTAGTGATATCTCCTCAAGGTTGTTTCGGGCGTCTACTTTCGGTGCAGTCCACAGGTAGGATTTTTAAATCTTTTCTAATGTTGCGACTGTATCACGGCAGCCCTTTTGGCTGCAACTAGCCTTCATCCTCCGCCTAAAGTACGGCATACAGCGCTATGCGCCTCTAGCTCGGAGGTTTTCGGCATTTCTCTTATAACTTATCTCAAAGCTTAGTAGCGTCCACCACGAGAAGAGTATCCTCCTCCTCCTCCTCCTCTATTGTTTCCCCCGCGTCTATTACCACCCGAACCTCCTTCAGTCTTGGGCTTAGCTTTATTAACTTTGAGGTTACGACCCATCCATTCAGCGCCATCTAGGGCATCAATCGCCGCTGCCTCTTCAGCCTCGGTTCCCATTTCTACAAAAGCAAAACCTCTCTTTTGACCAGTTTCCCGGTCTGTCGCTACTTGAACTCTCTTAACAGTTCCATATTCTAAAAAGACCTCTTTGAGGTCTTCTTCTTCTACATCATAAGATAGATTGCCGACAAAAATTGACATAGAACCTCTCCAGAATCAGGGGTGTAGAGATTTAGATTCGGAGAGACGACTATAATACTAGTCACACAGCCGAAAATAATTCTCACTTTTTTAAAGATAACATAGAAAACGTGATTACACTTGCGCAACAAGAGTCAAATATAGTAAAGTTATCATAAACTGTGTGCTATTATCAAATACAATTTGAAGCTAAAAATTCTATGAGATAAGGGTTTGTGAACCAACTTCTTTGCAGATGCTGAAATCCTTGCTATAGTTGCCCTACAACCTAGTGCCGTAGTTAAAAAACTGCAACCACCAACTCAATTAGTGAAGGCGGTTTCAGAATTAGTTAATATGTATAAGCGATTATTTATTATTCATTAGAAACCATTAACTATTAACAATTAACAATCAATTAAACAATAGGGAAAACTAAACCTTCTTGGGCTAGTAATGCTTTAGGAAAGATAGATTGAACTTCTAACTGAACTTGATCGAGAAAATCATCATTGTCATCTGGATGATGATGAGAAATGATTAACCATTTCACTTCAGCAGTTTTAGCCAAATCCACAGCAGTATCCCAGTCAAAGTCAGGTTCATGGTGATTACGTGCTGCTGGAGGAGCGTAAGTTGCATTAGCAATCAGCAAATCAACGCCTTTTGTGATCTGTGCTATGCGTCCTCGATCCACTTCATTTGAACTTTTCGGCAAATCTGTAACATAAGCAACACTGTACTCTTTCCAACTGACTCGATAGCCAACTGATTTTTGGTGGTGATTAATGATTGCCGTTGTAATCGTAACATCATCTATCTTCACCACCTTACCAGATGTCAAATTATGGAAGTGCAAGTCAGATTGCATGAGCTGTAAAGGGTAAGGGAAGTGCGGCTGGAGCATTTGATCACACAGGCATTGTTTGATCGAGGCTCCATTTAAGGCGGCTGTCCCGTAAACGTGGAGGCAATTTTCGCTGACAAATGCGGGGGCAAAAAAGGGAAATCCTTGGATACGATTCGATTGGGAGTTGGTAAAAAATAAATGAACTTCTAGCGGCGATTGCAGTTGCAAGCAACTTTTTCCAAGTAGCCGTAAACCAGTACCCCCATCAAAAATCAAGTGTTTTCCGGCTACCTGCATTTCTACACAAGCAGTATTGCCACCATATCGGCTGGTGTGGCTGCCTGGTGTCGGAATTAAACCCCGCACACCCCAAAATTGCACCACAAATTCCGACCTTGGGCCTAGATGCTGTAGGCGTTGCTCTGAAATTAAGTGGTTATAGGAAGGCGACAGCTCAAAATTTGACATCTTTGCTCGAAACTAAGTCTGACTAAGCAGGTCATCGTAGCGTCGCACTTCCAACAGTCGATTTCTGTCGTCTACAATGACTACTGTGGGAGAGTATGTTTTTAACTCTTCCGAAGTGAACTGCCCGTAAGACATTATAATCAAGCGATCGCCAATCATGCCTAAACGTGCTGCTGCTCCATTCAGTTCAATTGCTCCTGAATCAGCTGCCGCCGGGATCGCATAAGTGATGAAGCGCTCGCCATTGGTAACATTCACTACCTGCACTTGCTCGTAGGGTAAGATACCCGCTTTATCCAATAAAACTTGGTCTACGCTGATACTTCCTACATAGTTGATGTTTGCCGCACTGAGCGTGCAGTTGTGAATTTTTGCCAAAAGAAGCGTGCGCTGCATTGAGTTTGAGTTTGAGTTATCAGTTATCAGATACCAGTCTAGACAATAATTAACTGATTACTGTGAGTGTGTTATTGTCAGCGTATTTACTGGTTCTAGGAACGTGAAAAAGTTTCAGGTCATTTTTTCGCGCCAGCTTGAACGCACTTTTCTACTAAAGGCAAGACTTGATCAACATCTTGCCACCCACGAATTTCCGTCACCTTTTTCTCTAAATTTTTATATGTGCGGAAAAATTCGGCTATTTCTTCTAGTCGGTGTGGTGCGAGGTCTTTCAAAGATTTGACAGAAGCGTAACGCGGGTCTTTGTCAGGAACGCAAAGGATTTTCTCATCGCGATCGCCACCGTCTATCATCTCTAGCATACCGATTGGTCTTGCTGCTATGACACATCCTGGGAAAGTTGGCTCATCGATAATTACCATACCATCCAATGGATCGCCATCATCCGCCAAGGTGTTGGGTACAAAGCCGTAGTCATATGGGTATTGTACTGACGAGTAAAGTACCCGGTCTAGGGCAAAAGCTTGCAGTTCTTTGTCAAATTCGTATTTGTTTTTACTCCCGCCTGGAATTTCAATCAGAACGTTAATCAGACCTGGTTTCGGTTGGGCAGGAATACGCGATAAGTCCACAACAAAACTCCTCAGATAACAGTGAATTATGGTAGCTCCATCCTTAGCTCCCCGTGTAGAATTTTAGGCTAAGATGGACTACTGCTATGTAAAACTTATACAAACGCCCTACATTATTGCATTTTTTGAACGTTAAATTGACGTTTATGCCAATTAGCCCCGCTTTTTAGTTGCTTCGGTAGTACTAAATTACCTATTTTCTTCCTTTCTTCCTTCTCTTCTCCTGTCTACGTGGTCTAGAGGACACGCTGCTTTGAACGTGGTTCATTTAATCGGTATTCTTCTAGCGGTTCGGGAGTAAGCAACGCTGGGGGGATCAAATCTTATCCAAACCGTATTCAGAGATTTCCCCGAAGCGGAAGCAAAGTGTCCATCGTTTCGCCAAAGACGCAAAAAAATGAGAAAACAAGAGAAAAAGAAAATGACACCAGTCCTGCTCGGATTTTTGTCTCTTATTTCCCTTGTTTTCCTTTGTCCTGTTTATTTTCCCGAATTAATTAAGCCTGTGCAACTTTACTTCATCGAAAATTCTTGGGTCTCTTACCCCGTCCTTCGTTTGACGGCTTTACAATTAATTTTTAAAGAATGGTGTAGCCTTGCCTGACTTAATCCAACGTCTTGCCCTGCTAGGGGTTGTTGGCATCAAGGGTCGATTGTTTGAATCTACGACTGGTACGAACATTTACGATAAGTCCCAATTGGGTGTATGTATCCCTTCGACACTGACCAACGGAGTGGAGAAGAACTAGGGAGGCATTCTTCCGTCCTACGAGCTACCATGCTAGTTGGTTCAGTCCCAACCCATCGTAAGCGCAAGCGCACACTACGTGAACGCAACCTGTGGGCTAGTTGTCTAGACACTGGCTTGGTCTTGAATTAAGAAAGTGGTGAGTTTTCTTTTTTCAAGCCCCATCCCGAGTAGGGTGGGGTCAGTGACGTAAAGTCCTACTTTTAACGCAAAACAAAATTTCACATTGGATTATTCCTGATTATCTCTCTACAAGCTCTTTGGCAGAAAATTCTGTTTTCTGTTTTTGTTTTCAATAGCTTCCTTGCTAAGACTTCATCTTTTCAATTTTTCTTTAATCCGCATTTGTTTTTACATTATATGTAATGGGTAGGTGGTCATTCTGAACGCTGCTTGAAGAGTAGTGTCCAATGACAAACAAGGGTAGCGTCAGAGTTAAAAGACCAATTGCAGTTCCCACAATCTCTGCCAATCTATGGGAATATGTATCAGCAGAGTCGGCAGATTGGGTATTTGAATGCATAGAAAATCGAATTTCGTTCCCTGAATTTTAGTTTGGCTCTTTTTAAAAGAGTCTTGCTACTATTTTAGCTATTTTTTCACCGGATACTGTTTATTAATAAATAATATCAATCATTTTTTCAGCAAATTATACTATTTTTTTTATACATGAAACACTTGATACAAAGTTGCTATCAAACATTTGATTTTTCAGTTTGTCATTAATTTTGCAAGCTACTTTACTTTCCAAAGTCATGATGGTTTTACGCATTGAAGAATTAAGTAGTATTAAAGTATACAAAAATATTTTTGAGATTATATTTGTAGTGGAACTAGATGTAGGTCATATTTGCGCATTTTAATATCCTCAAAGTCTTATATAAAACCAGCTTTTATATCATCAATTGTTGTTTTATACCTTAAATTTTTACCCAAGACTTACTATGTAAATATAAGTAAAATAAAGTGCAAGTAATTTTATTTACAACGATTTGAGACTTTGGGAGAACGAAGCTATTAATCAGTTTTTTGACCGCATATCCACACAGAATAAGTACAAATAAATGAGCGAGCAGGTAAACTATTTGTCAGTGATTACACTCAAAAAATGTTTTTAACTGTGGGTGAAAAAATTTGATAGTTCGTCACACAAACATTGATAGATCAACACTAAAATGTACGAGGTAGTGAGAAAAGTTGATGATTTCCCCTGCACTCCACGCCCTACATCTAGAAAATCACTCCAGCCTTATATGGGAGAGGAATGGAAGCGAGTTAAGAAGAACGCAGAACACAGAACCGCAGCTAGGAATATCCCCACGGATGGAATCCGGGGGAAATAAGTGCGGAAAAACTTTCGCGCGTCTCCAAAGGATATTGACGGGGGCACCAGACCAATACGAGCGCAACCTTACTCTTAATTCCTACCCAAAAACGCGTTTAATATTCTGATTTCTGAGTTCCTACTCTGCGGTTTTTCTTGGTCAAATTAAATTCATCGAACTCACGTCATGATTAATAACTCATGAAAAAAACCGCCACTTAATTAGGGCGGTCTGGTTAAGCAATCGGAGGGTATTTACAGCTTACTCTGCCAATGCATGGAATTGTTGTAACAGAGTTTGCACTTGTTGCTAGCATCAAGCACTAAATTCAACTATCGTCTGGCATATGCACTCATGCGTTCTTTGATAAATCTTATGTAAAGATGTTTAAACGTAGACTTAATAACGCGAGGCATTCCAAAATCGATGGGTAAAAACTTATCTGGTAGCTGCCAATCATCTATTTTTAGTAAATCGGGATGCAGTTGAGGAAAGTGGATGGTGTCTAGCGCATCAATTAACCCGAGCCGTATTGATGCAGCAACGGTGGGTACTTGTTCTGGTCGAACATTAAGGATTTCTACCATTGCCCGATCCAAAGCAAAAACATCTGGTGATGCTGCCAAAACGCCCAGTGCGCGAGGTTCACCGCCACTAGGACCATTGCCTTCATGACCAATGATCCCGTCAGTGATGGTTAAGTCGGGATCAATTGCCCTAGCGGTTTCCACTAACATTTCACCAAATCGGTTCGCGTCTTTTCCTACTTCCATGTGCCACCAAGCTTTCATCTTGCCTGGAACGCAACCAAACAAGTTTTTTACCCCCAAAGTTAGCACCAGTTGGGTATGGGATTTCACCTTCGGTAAGTTAATTACCACATCCGCTTCCATCGCCTCTTTGCACAGCAGCAGATGGTTAAAGGCTTCGTTGACTGTTTGGTAACGCTGACCGTGAAAATCGATGATGGGGAGATTAAGTTCTTCTAAAATAGGCAGATAACCATTTGCCACTGCAACTCCCTTGGCACTACCAAAAGCGGGACTATCCCCCAAAAATGGCTTGCCACCTGCTTCCATAACCATCTGGGCGACTGCGTAAACGAGTTCTGGGCGAGTGGTACACTCTTTGCCAGGACGTGCGCCTGTCAGCAGATTTGGTTTGAGTAGAACGCGGTTTCCTGGTTTGACAAACGCCGCCATTCCTCCCAAAGGTTCCAGCAGCGTTTCTAAAGATTCCCTAAGTGCTTCCCGTTCGTAGGAAGTAGCGCGAATAAGACTAACCGACGGTGTTTGGGTTTGCATGATTAAGTAAAGAACAAAGAAGAAAAATAAAGAAGGAAGAATTCTTTCTTATATCTTCCTTCTTTGTTCTTTAATCCGATATGCCGTCGTCTATACTTAGAGGCAAAATCGTACTCATTTGTTCCAGGTTTAACACTTGAGCTAATTGGGCTTCACTCATCAGTCCGCGTTCCAAGACAATCTGCCGTAGAGATTTGCCTGTTTCCAAAGATTCTTTGGCGACAGCCGCCGCATTCAAATAACCAATGTGCGGATTTAATGCTGTTACCAAAGCTAAACTGCCTTCAGCGTATGCCAAACAACGTTCCTGGTTAGCAGTAATTCCCTGAATACAGCGTTCGGTGAGTGCAGCAATGGTATTGCCTAGAATTTCGATACTGTGAATCAGGTTATAGGCAATCAGGGGCATCATCACATTCAGTTCTAGTTGTCCTGCTTGTGCGGCAAGGGCGATCGCACTATCGTAACCCATCACCTGAAAGCATACCATTGATGTCATCTCTGCCATCACTGGGTTGTACTTCCCTGGCATAATCGAGGAACCTGGTTGCACTGGCGGTAGTTGAATTTCCTTTAAGCCAGTTTTTGGTCCCGAATCCATCAGACGCAAGTCATGAGATATTTTGACTAGGTCTTGAGCTAAGTTGCGTAAAGCACCGGAAACATTAACAAACGGTGCCATACTCTGCATTGCTGCCATAAGATGGGGTGCAGGTTCTAGAGGCAAATTAATTAACTCTGATATAGTTTTTACCACAAGCGCACGATACTGAGGGTGGGTGTTTAACCCCGTACCGGCTGCACTCCCTCCCAAACCCAGCACCATTAAATCAGAAGAGGCTGTGTAGATGCGGTTTTGGTGTTCTGTGAGGATGTACGCCCAAGCGCGAAAATTCTCACCCAAACGCACGGGTACCGCATCTTGCATATGGGTTCTACCGGATCTAACGACATCTTTGAATTCTTCAGCTTTTTCTTCTAGTGCTGCTATTGCCTTCTCTAAAGCTGGGTGTAGCGTTTTTGATAAAGCCAATAAGCCACCAATACGAATTGCTGTCGGAATCACATCATTGGTAGACTGCCCATAGTTTACATGGTCGTTGGGGCTCACGCGCTGGTAATTGCCTTTTTCTTCCCCCAGAATTTCTAAAGCGCGATTTGCCAAGACTTCGTTAACATTCATGTGATGGGAAGTACCAGCACCAGCTTGATAGACATCTACCACAAATTGGTCGCGGAACTTTCCAGCAAGCACTTCATCCGCAGCTTGGACAATTGCCTTACTTATATCTTGGGGGATACAGCCCAGTTCACCATTGACAATAGCTGTAGCTTTTTTAATTATTACGCACGCGTCCACGTAAGTAGACAAAGGCTTGATTCCGCTGATTGGAAAATTTTCTGTAGCCCGCAGCGTTTGGATACCGTAGTAAGCACTACTCAGTAGTTGGCGATCGCCCATCGAATCGCGTTCTATTCTTACGCCAGAATCTGTTTGTTGTGTCATGCTATTTGTTGAAATTAGTCATTAGTCATTAGTCATTAGTCATTAGTCATTAGTCAAGAGGTGTGGTCATAAGTAGTGGGTTAAAGAAGACTTCCTTGTCCGCCCTTGTCCCCTTATCCCCCTGTTCCTAACCTCTTACACCTATAGTTAGCAATTAGACGCATTATCAGCATTGGGTTTTCTAATTTTGAATTTTGAATTTTGAATTTTGAATTGCTTATGACCTTACCTAACTGGATTACTTTCTCTCGCCTTTTGGGTATACCATTTCTGCTGTATGGTTTACACAACCCGGCACCCGAAGCTAGATGGATTTGTTTGGCGATTTTTCTCGTCGCCTCGCTGACTGATTGGTTAGATGGCTATTTAGCACGGAAACTTAACCAAATCACCGACTTGGGCAAGTTTCTTGACCCTTTAGTTGATAAATTACTGGTGCTTGCGCCGTTACTGGTTTTAATAGAACTAGGACAAGTCCCTGCTTGGGGAGTGTTTCTGATTTTGGCGCGGGAGTTAGCAATTGCAGGTTGGCGCGTCAGTCAAACCAAGATTACGGGAGCAAATATTTGGGGTAAGCTCAAAACTGTGAGTCAAATTGTGGCGATCGCACTTTTGATTGCACCATTACCTCAAGCGTGGCAATTACCTTCTGTGGTTGCCTTCTGGATTTCTGTGAGCCTCACTTTAATTTCTGGGGCAATTTACCTTTTGCCTGAAAAAGGTAACATGACTAGCCCAAAAGAAGAAAAAATTTAACGGTATCGCGTAGCTAAAATCTTTCCCTCTCCTTATTAAGGAGAGTTTGTCCCAAGTAGCCGTAATCGTAGACAAGCCTAGTCACCTACTGACAACTATCCCCCGCACTTTCAATCAACTCGTCAACGAATTCTCTTAGCCGTTCTTGCCAGCCAGGAACGGTTTTAAGCTTCTCTCTAACACCCTCGCGTACTTTGAAACACACTGGTGACTTATCAAAGGGTTCCTCATTGAAAGGAAGCGCCCCAAGCTTATGTTTTTTCTGGAAAGGCATTGACGCAAATTTTATATATCAGTATACTAATATTTATAACACAAACATTGAGGTCGATCAATGCTTTTATCCATCAAGACTAAGCTGAAACTAACGGCGGAACAAAAAACTATAATGAGTAAACACGCAGGTATAGCGCGATTTACCTACAATTGGGGTTTGGCAACTTGGAAAAGCTTGTATGAAGATGGACTTAAGCCTAACAAATACCTTCTCAAGAAGTTCTTTAACAACTCAGTTAAGACACAGTTGGAATGGATAAAAGAGAAAGGAATTTGTCAGAAGATTACTCAATACGCTTTTGAGCAACTAGGTGCAGCTTACGACCGATTCTTTAAAGGACTGGGCGGCTATCCAAAGTTCAAAAAGAAAGGTCAGAACGATGCTTTCACTATTGACGCTAGCGGAAAGCCTATACCTGTGGGTGGTGTGCGCGTCAAACTACCAACCATTGGATGGGTTAAAACTTACGAGGGATTGCCTCACACAACGACTACCAAACTAACAATATCTCGGATAGCTGATGACTGGTATATTGCGTTCGCGTATGAAGTTGAAACCAAGGTTACGCCAAAGCCCGTAGAGGTTGTAGGAGTGGATTTGGGAATAAAAGAACTGGCTACACTTAGTACTGGTATTGTGTTTCCAAACCCTAAAGCCTACAAGAAAAACATTCAAAAGTTAAAGCGACTGTCGGCATCTTTGGCACGGAAGACCAAAGGCAGTAACAATCGCCATAAGTCAAAAATCAAGTTAGCAAAGCATCACCAGAGCGTTTCAAACATTCGCAAAGATTCGCTCCACAAAGTAACCAATCACTTATGCAAAAACCACGCTGTGATAGTGATTGAGGACTTGAATGTTTCAGGCATGATGCAAAACCATAAGCTTGCCCAATCCATAGCTGATTGCGGATTTCATGAATTCAAAAGACAGCTTGAATACAAGTGCAAGAAGTTTGGAAGCAAGCTAGTTTTGGCGTCTAGGTGGTATCCATCCTCTAAAACCTGTAGCAGATGCGGTTGCAAAAAAGAAACCCTGTTGTTAAGTCAACGTATTTACGAGTGTGAACATTGTAGGTACGTAATAGACAGGGATTTGAATGCCGCAATTAACTTATCGCGTCTGGCTAAGGCGTGAATGCTTTCTGAGGGCTAACCGCTCCCATGCTCCCGATGAAGAAAGAAGTAAATGTCTAGACAAGTCTAGGTTTTATATAGCAGGGATACCCGACAGGGCAAGGTGAAGTTCCGTGCGTGTAGGGAAGAAATTTTGAGTCATTTGATGATTTGTGTGTACACCATAGCTCTTGTAGGGGAAAATGAGGGGGGTGCACACAGATAAATTATCTGTATTTGTCTGCGTCTATCTACTTCGGTGTCCATCTGCGGTTTTCAAATATTCTTCATCTGCCTTTACCCAATAACACCACGCGGATGGTTTTGAACACAATAGCTAAATCTAACCACAAAGAATAATTCTTAATGTAGTACAGGTCGTAAGCTAACTTTTCGTAGGCATCCTCAACAGACGCGCCGTAGGGATACATCACCTGCGCCCAACCGGTGATTCCCGGTTTGACCAAATAACGCAGGTCATAGTAAGGAATTTCTTGTCTCAGTTTGAGATCAAATTCTGGTCGTTCTGGACGAGGACCGATCAGGCTCATCTCTCCCCGTAAGATATTGAGAATCTGGGGTAGTTCATCGATGCGGGTGAGACGTAGCCAGCGTCCTACTCTGGTGATCCGAGGATCGCGTTCATTAGCCCATTGCGCCCCTCGTTTTTCAGCATCCTGATACATAGAGCGGAATTTGTAAACTCTAAAAGGTTTACCTTCTAAGCCTGTTCGTATTTGAGTGTAGAAGACTGAACCTGGACTATCTAACTTAATTGCCAGTGCCGCAAGCAGCATAAGTGGAGACAGAAACAGCATTAAGAAGGCAGAAGTACGAAGGCAGAAGGCAGAAGGCGTCCCCACGAATGAATTCGGGGGATTTAATAAAGTTGCTACGCGTTTATTTTTCTCCATAAATAAATTCAGGGGCTTTAAACCTTATGGCAGAGAACAGAGGACTTATTTTTGTATCAAAGCTTACCTTCTTTCCTTCTGCCCTCTGCCCTCTGCCCTCTGCCTTTCTTCGGTAACAGCCATGCGAGAATCTTGTCTGCAAATCGCTTTAGCTTCAGATTAAAGCTACCGGAAGCTAGGTTAAAACCACCACCAAAAGCGAGCCAGCTATCCTGTAACAACGATGAAGGGAGTTTATACCACAAGGTTTCACAAACATCTGGTAGCGTGTAAACGGGGATGCCTTGTAGGCGCATTTGCATCAACTGCCGCACTTGCGTATCAGGTAAGTCCATTTGGGTTGCGACGACCACCCCTGACCAAGGCTGTTGACTCCATTTTGGCAAGTCACTTAGGCTACCGGGACAATCTATACGGCTCTGTGCTAAATGTTTTGGAGGTTGTTCGCCTTCCGCTAGGACAACTAACCGCCCGAATAAGTCAAGTTTGAGAAAGGTTTGTCCAAAGTGGATCGCTTTCTCGCCTGTACCCAGCATCAACCAACGACTTTGCTGGGCATGCGATCGCACCCACTTGAGCGTCCACATACGTGAGATCACCGCCCAGATTGTGAATATTCCCAGACTGGATAGCAAAACTCCCCGTCCAAAGAGTGGATTTTGTCCCCAAGTCCCTGTCAGGTAAATCAGGGCAGCAGTTATGCCACCCACGATCACATTACTGATGAAAATACGAGATGGAGCCCGTAAACCCGCAATTTGAGTATCTGGGTGGTAAGTATTTGCCAGATAAAGCCCTATAAGAACCAGTAGGATAAATCCATAAACAACTGGATCAAACGAATCGAATTTTTCACCTAAACGCAACCATGAAACAAGCGTCAAACTGAGAACTAAGCCCAGAATATCCCCTACTAAAAGTAATACAGGCAGGATATTTTTGATTTGATGTAACTTATTTGCTTTATTGCTGAGGGCAAGGGTAATACTCATTTGTATTAATTAGGACACGTGATTATAGTGTTGACTGGCAACACTAAACAAAATATGGAACCTGGTAATACTAAAACTGAAAATCTAAGCCTTTAAGCTGTCGCGCTTTTAACTTGAATTGTCTGGACGGCCTGCCAGCTCATCCCACAAGAACTTTGTTATTAGTCGCTTTGCAACTTGTAGGCGCGACAGCTTAGTTCAAGGGATGACTTCAATCAGCCATTTTTTTAATAAGAAACACCTATTTATAGTCAGTAATACAACGAAATAATCATGTGGAAATTACGTATTTTTTGGAAAGAATATCAATACGGTTCAGTTAAGAGCGAACTTACACCGTGGAGTTGGGCTTGCTCATATTTACGAATTTATGCCTAGATATGCGTAGGTTTTTAGAAGCGGTTCTGAGTACAATCTTGCGGTAAGCATTCCACAACCTGCTACCCCAAATCACTCCATTATGGGAAAAGTGAAATATTTCAGTAACATTACTGATTGACAAAAATAGACATTTTTCGGCTTAGATTCCCGACTTCTTTTGCGAAGTCGGGAATCTTGTTGTTCACGAATGATTTAACTGCTATATAGCGATTCTCACTCGCATAGAATACACGCTACACGGTAGGGGCACGGCATAGAACATTGGTGCCAACTTAACGTTCAAACGTTTATCCCACGTTGGTTTGCCCCACCCCGCGCCGCCCCTCCCCGAAGCTCGGGGAACTCGGGACTCCCTCTGGAGATTAGGGGTAGGGAGGTTTTAGCACGAGACAAAACCGGGGTGGGGTCAAAGTGTACTGCAGCCAAACGAGAATTGGTATCTAGGTATTTATGTAAGAAGTCTCATGGGCGAATGAAAAGTCAAATCACTTATAGCAATCAAGTAATATGTAATACTTACAAAAAATAAGTAAAAGCAGATTGAAAAAACAGTAAAAATACGTAGGTTTTTCTTAGGAAAATACTTGATAATTTTTGATCAGCAAGTAACGCTATTCTGTGTTTTTACTACTAAATCGCATTCAGAAAGGAGCAGCATCAGCCGCCTTTTCCTATGCCTTCGGCACTGATGGGGCGAACGGGAGAATTTGAAATTCACGTATCAATTCAAAATGAAAAGTCTGATACCCTTACGTGGAAATTCAAAATTATTAACTCAAAATTCATGCCTTTTTTGTGCCTCCTAGAGAGGAGTTTTTTTCAAATGATTAGACCACAAATGGTAGGATGGCATTGCCCCTAAAAGCTTGCGTCATGGGCATTTGAGATATTGGGAAGCAATGCCCAACTTACAAGAAAGCGCTGTAAGGGCTGACTTTTAAATTTTAAATGTTTGAAAAACGAGAATCAGTACGAAATTTTTGTCACTGGTATTACATTAACCATGCCTTCTAAGCAAGAAGACCAAGACTTTATTAATGTGCAACAGTATTGGCTAATCCTAAAAAGGCGTTGGCTGCTGATTGCTACTGTCATAGCATTTGTCTTTGGACTGACAGGATTAATTACCTTTATTCAAAAACCAGTTTATGAAGCAGAAGCTAAGCTGCTTTTCAACAAGCAAAACCGTGCTTCTTCCTTATCTTCGTTGACAGAAGGACTGAATGAACAGGTCGGAGGACTCAGTGGTATAACGAGCCTCAGCAACCCTTTGGATACAGAAGCTGAGGTCATCCGCTCACACGAGATTGTCCAGAAAAGTATTACTAATCTCCAGCTTAAGGATAATCAGGGTAAACCCCTAGAAAAAGATGAATTTGTCAAACGATTGAAGCTCAAAAGTATCCGAGGGACGGATGTTTTGCAGCTTTCCTATCGCAGTACCAACCCTCAAGAAGCAGCAGATGTGATTAACTCGCTCATGAGTTATTACCTTGAGAGTAATATTAAAACAAACCGAGCAGAAGCCTCGGCAGCCCGAGAATTCTTGAGCAAGCAATTACCTCAGGTAGACAAAAGAGTTTTGGAAGCAGAAGCCGCATTGCGTCGCTTTAAAGATCAAAACAGCGTTGTTGCTTTACAAGAAGAAGCGAAAGCAGGGGTGGAAAGACTGAGTAAGTTATCAGACCAAATTACCAAAGTTCAGGCTCTGCTGATGGATGTCACGAGTCGCTCGCAAGCTTTACAAAGTCAATTGGCATTGAATAAGCAGCAGGCTGTGGCACTCAACAGTTTAAGTGAATCCAATGCGGTGCAGCAAGTCCTCATAGAATACCAGAAGGTGCAGGACCAGTTAGCTGTGGAACGGTCTCGCCTAACAAATGAACATCCGACGATTATCAATTTGTTGAGTCAAGAACAAGCTTTGAGAGCGCAACTGGGACAACGAGTTACTCAAACCCTCGGGAGTTCCCAATCTGTACCAGAGCAAAATTTGCAGATTGGACAACTCAAGCAAACCTTGACTGCTGATTTAGTGCAAACAGAGGTAGAACGGTTGGGATTGGAGAGTCAAGTAGGCACTTTAAGGAACGCCTTCCTGCTTTTTCAAGCACGCTTAAAAGCGTTACCTGCACTAGAACAAAAACAGCTACAGGTAGAACGACAGTTACAAGTGGCGCGAGCAACTTATGAACAACTGCTGAAGCGACTGCAAGAAGTGGAGGTGGTGGAAAACCAAAATGTCGGCAATGCACGGATTATCGAAGAAGCTTTAATTCCCAAAAAACCAATTTCTCCCCGTATTGCTTTGAACTTAGCGTTGGGCGGATTTTTGGGAATTCTACTAGCTGTAGGAACAGCTCTGATGCTGGAAAGTGTCGATAAATCTGTGAAGACGGTTGAAGAAGCTAAGGAGCTTTTGGGCTATCCCTTGCTGGGTACGATTCCTCTCTATGCTCAAAATAAAAATACTCACAAAACTACAGACAGTACCGAGGATAAGCCAGAACTGCTCGTACTCAACAATCCCTATTCGCCAGTCAATGCAGCGTTTGAGATGCTGATGACTAACTTGGGTTTCACACTCTCTGATAAAACACTAAAAGTGATTGTGGTAACAAGTGCCATTCCAGGTGAGGGTAAGTCTTTTGTTGCAGCTAACTTAGCAGTAGCTACAGCTCAGATGGGACGCCGAGTGTTGTTGGTGGATGCAGATATGCGTCGCCCACGTCAACAGGAAATTTGGCAAATACCAAACTTGACAGGGCTGAGCAATGCTTTGGTGGGACAAGCTGAGTTACAAAATACTGCCAAAGAAACACTGATTAATTTAGAGGTGCTAACTGCTGGTACGATTCCGCCTAATCCAGCAGCACTGCTGGATTCACAGCGAATGGCTGCGTTGATCAAGAAGGTGGCGAGAGACTATGACTTTGTGATTATCGACACGCCACCTTTAAATGTGTTTGCTGATGCAACGATATTAGGCAAGCTAGTGGATGGAGTGTTGCTGGTTGCACGTCCTGGCGTAGTTAACTCTGTTGCGACTACTACTACAAAGACACTGCTGGAACAGTCGCGATCGCAGGTTTTAGGAATGGTGGTGAATGGCGTAAGTGCTAGAAATAGCGATGGCTACGGCGGCTACTACTATGGCTATAAGTACTACGGGCGGAAAAATTCAGAGAAAACTCAAAAGGCTGAGGTCTAGCTTCCGTAAATTCATATTTCCTAATCTTTAGGTGAAGCTTTTTGTTAATTTCAGCACAGTGATGATTTTACACAGTCGTACCGTTGAAGTTTCTCCTATTAAATGGCAACAGTTTTAGCGAACAACAGCTTTTTAAAGAATGGATTTTACAACGCTGTAGGTGGAGTAGTCCGGATTGGACTAGCTGTACTCACAATTCCCGTACTAATTCGCATACTAGGAGTTGAGGAGTATGGTTTGTGGACACTGGCTTCTGCTGTAATGAGCATGGTTGGTTTAGCTGAGGGGGGTTTATCTACAGCAACCACTGTATTTGTTTCAAAAGACTTAGCAACTGAAGATACAGACGGTTTATCCCAAACATTGACAATAACCTTTGGGGCAATGCTGATACTAGCAACCTTGGCTGCGATCGCACTTTGGATCGGTGCTGAAAGCATTGTCAGCTTATTCCCGAAGTTAGAGCAGCTACAGCAATTAGAAGCTGTACAGGCTTTGAAGATAGGCGGTTTAGCAGTTTGGGCAAGATTGCTACAGCAGGTTTTGATTGGTGTGGAGCAAGCCTATCAGCGTTATGGCTTGCTAAATATCCTGAATACAATGCAATGGGTGCTGATTAGTTTGGGACTATTTTCAGTGGCTTGGCAAGGCGGTCGGACGGTTGCACTAATGCAGTGGCAAGCTTTAACCAGTGTAGCGGTATTATTGAGCCATTTTTGGGTAGTGCGATCGCTGCTTTTGAACACACGTATACGATTAACTTGTGGAAGAGAAAGAGGACTGACAATAGCACGCTATAGCTTGATGACCTGGCTCACATCACTAGGAGGTATGCTTTTTTTAAGGGGCGATCGCCTAATTGTAGGAGCTTTACTTGGTTCTAGCACACTTGGGGTATACGCAGCAGTTGTAGATGTTACAGGCTCAATTAACACCTTTTCAGCATTGCCTGTACAGCCCTTACTCTCAACTTTAAGTTATTTACTTACAAAGCAGAGTAGTAAGCAAGCTGAACTACAGCAGAAAATTAAGCAGGCAGTTCAACTAAATGCAACAGTAGCCCTTGGATTTGGTGGAGCATTATTAACACTTACACCGCTAGTTGTTCAGGTAATGATTCCTGGAGCTTTGACTAAAGAAAATGCAATAGCTTTTCAAATAGCAACGATTATTTACTCACTTTATTCAGTTAATGCTGTTGGTTACTTTATTCTTTTGACAGTTAATGCAGTTAACCTCTGTATGCTTAATGTTTCAATTAGTGGAGTCTTATCAATCATACTGATATATATAGGGGCTATTAATTTTGGTTTTCTGGGAGCAACTATTGCAAATGTTGGTTATATTGCAACACTATTACTACCCATATTTGCCATGCAAAAATTGAGTTTATCTAATATTTTTTTGGTTAAGTGGCTAAAATTTCCATTTATATGGTTTTTAATCATCATAATTATTAACATAGAACTAACCATGTTTATAGATATATCCAGCTATTCACTTATAGGATTGTTACTGCTAGCTGCACTACAAAGTGTCGTTATTTTTGCATGGTTTCTAGTGGAGCAGCATATGAACCTCCGGCTTATTACGAGTAAATTTGTGAAACGAGTTTAATGCATAGTAACTCGTAATACTAATTCCTTTCATACTCCAGGAGCTTATAAATGTATCTTGAGGCGGCAAAACTTGAAATAGTACAATTAATCAAAAAACTAGTATACGATATAGGTTATAAAAGAAGCCTGTCTCCACCGCATCTAGTGAAACGAGAGATTATCAAATGCTATGCCAGAAAATATAATCTTGATGTTTTGGTAGAAACTGGAACCTATAAGGGAGAGATGATATTTGCTTTAAAAAATATCTTTAAAGAAATTCATTCAATTGAATTAAGTGAATTTCTTTATAAAAGATCTGTAAAAAGATTTGCTAATCAGTCTCACATACATCTCTATTGTGGTGATAGCAAAACAGTATTGCCCGCTATCTTGGAGAAAATAAAAAGTCCTTGTTTATTTTGGTTAGATGCACATTACTCTGGCGGTATAACTGCTTGCAGTGATAAGGAATCACCCATTGTAGATGAATTGCATAACATATTCGTTCATCCTATAAATAAGCATATCATTTTAATTGATGATGCCAGGTGTTTCAATGGCTCAAATGATTATCCAACAGTTGAGGAACTATTCAGACTCGTAGAAACGAATAAACAAAAATGGAGTACTTATGTCAAAGAAGACATTATTCGTGTTACACCAAAGAATTAAGAAATTATGAATACTAATAGACGTTGGATCAAGAATTGATGGGTTTATTTCTCATGTACTAGTTTTTCGGAATCTTGAAGTTCTTGATGTGAGAAGTATGACATCACAAATTTAAGGCACTTTCTCATATGTTAATGACCAAGGAAATTTTTACGAAAATGCTGATTTAGCAAAAATACCAATGATGAGTTATGGTTGCGGAAAGTTTGAGTTGAGAAAGTTAGGAGACTAATTCAGCTGCTTTTAGTTAACGTAAATTGAAATTTATTTTTTTTACAAGTAAGCTAAAAGCTAAAAATCTATAATTTCAAGGTACTTGTTTATAGTTAATAAGATGAACATACCAATCTTAGTAGTATCTTGTGATGCCTACAAAGACGTTTGGCATCCGTTCTTTCACTGTTTTTTTAAAAATTGGTCTGATTGCCCTTTCCCTATTTATTTAGTTTCAAACACACTCAAGTACTCTAACCCACGAGTATCGCCTTTGTTAATTGGTCCCGATATTGACTATAGTTCCAATCTCATCAAAGCACTTACTCAGATTCCACAAGAATGGCTAATTTTTTGGATAGATGATCGCCCTCCCGCTATTCCTGTGGATACTGTCCGATTAGTCAAATTGATTCAGTTAGCTCAAACTAAAGAGGTAGGGTATTTGAAGCTGATTCCTTGTAATCCTCCAGCTTTAGTAGATGAAGGAGAGGAAATTGGGGAAGTTCCTAAAGGTTCTCGTTACCGCGTCTCTATGACAATTGCTTTATGGAAGAAATCAACCCTACTAACAATTCTTAAACCTGGTGAAACAGCATGGGATATTGAGAAACGAGGAGGAGTACAGCGAGCTAATGAAATAGATGATAAGTTTTACGCTTTAGCTCTTAGTATTTTCTCTAATCCTCCACTTATAGATATCCATCTGATCTCTAAAGGGCAATTCATGTGGAGAGGCATGAGTCTCCTGAAGCGTGAGAAGGTCTTTCATTATCTAGAAAATCGTCCAACAGCAACGTTGTGGCGAAATATCTACCTTGAACTCTATGAAATTTTATGGAAGCTATACTATTACATACTTTGGCTTTTAAAAAAGTGGACTATCAAAAGCAAAAAATCTGTTTAAAAAAATTAGTTTTCTTGCTATTTTTTTGTCTAAATCGCTCTATTCAGTTGATGGTTATTGGAAAAATAATTAGGTTGATGTAAATAATTAAAGGTATGTAGTAAGCGCTTTCTTACTACGATCTACTTTTCAAGCTTTACTTTTCTTGACATAGTTTGATTTTTGCTCGCCTACTTACTTATCTATAGGCTTTTTATAACTGCAATGGATTTATTTTAGATTGAAAATATAAAATAACTAAGAAAATATGAAAACAAGACTAAAAAAAAATATATCTTGGCATTTGCTTTTATTGATTTTAATATCTCTAGTTATTATTATTCAGTATTTAGCAAAAACTCATCTAATAGAATTACAAAATTTTTATATTCCTGATAGTTATACCTATGAAATCAAAGCTTTAATAGAACAAGACTTTAATGAATTACCTAAAGCATTATATTACAGATTTAATTACCTATTATATAATATTGCTCCTCAAAGTTTTCTGATTTTTAATTCATCATTATTATTTATGTCACTCAATATCTGTCGGGATGTATTTCAATATATTTCCCCTCAAGCAATAAGTTATTCTAGACTAGCTATCGTAGGAAATCCCTATTTGTTGATTGGTGTCATTGGACCTAATAAAGAAACTATATTGATTTTTATTTATTTACTATTCTGGAGAAGTTTGTTTTTGTTAACAGGAATACAAAGAATAATAGCTTTAATTATTATAGGATCAGTACCTATTACTATACGCCCAGTACTTTCATTTTGTCTTTTTATAAGCGTAGTTACATATTTGGTAATATACAGATTCAATAAACCAAGAGTATTAATTATATTTTTTGTTGTATTATTTTTTTTATTTAACTCAACACCATTTGGTAATAATTTTATTACAGGGCTACAAGATGATGATCTTACATCATTTCGTTCATCCAATGTTTATGATATAGCATTGCTTCTTAAGAATTTTAGTCAAGATGCATTACTTCAATATCCAGCATTTATTGCTAAAACTATAATAATTCTCTTTGCTCCTATTGTAAGACCGTTTAATATTTTTCAAATACCACTTCCTTTACTTGACATTGGATATACTATCGTTGCTTACTTATATCTTCCTTTCAATGCATCATTAGTGATTTTATTTTTTAATAGAACTAAATTGCTATATTTAGAAAAGAAGAAAAAAATCTCTATCCTATTATTTTGTACTATTATTTCTGTCTTGGTAGTCATTTTAAATCCCCTTCTTTCATTTCGTTATATTTTTCCTTACAGCCCTTTTATATTTTCATTATTTGCAATCCATTCATCTACAACAAAGAAAAAGCTTGTTAATATTTCTATTTTTGTTACTATAATATTAGTGTTATTTTCTCCAATGTATTCTTCTGATTCTGTCAGTTTATCAACTTATGAGAATATACCTGAATTTCTTAATTGGTTATAACTAACAATAGTCCATAAAAGGATCAAAAATATGTGCTTATTTCAAAAGTTAATAATAAAGAAATATATAAAACGTTACTTATTTGGTCTTTTAGCCACGACTCCATTCCAACCATTATTTAGAGGCTTGTATAGACTATCCCTTTGGAGTATGAATATCGGTCTAGGTGGAGGTGTAGAAGATAGTGGAGAGAAATACATATTGACTAAATTTGCAAAATCTATAGACTCAAAGAACATTCCGGTGGTATTTGATGTTGGTGCAAATAAGGGTCAGTTTGCCCAGACAGCATCTAAGATACTTGGTACACGAGTAAAGATGCATTGTTTTGAGCCATCACTAATCACTTTCCCTAGTTTAGAGAAAAATTTAGATGGATACTCAAATATTCAATTGCATAACTTTGGGTTAGGAGAGTTTAGTGAGGAAGTGACGCTGTATGCAGATGATGAACTATCAGGTTGTGCTTCACTGTACTATCGTAAAAGCTTCGGACTAATAAAGGTGACAGAGACAGTGAAACTAAAAGCTCTGGATGACTTCTGTTTAGAAAATGGTATTCAGCACATACACTATCTTAAATTAGATGTAGAAGGGCATGAATTAAGTGTTATAAAAGGGGCAAAAAATATGCTATCAGCAGGTAGAATTGATTTGATTCAATTCGAGTTTGGTGGATGTAATATAGACTCGCGTACCTACTTTCGAGATTTCTTCGATTTGTTGAATCCTTTGTACTCTATATATAGATTACTTAGAAATGGTCTGGCTCCTATCAAGGAATATCACGAAACATTGGAAGTATTTACAACAACAAATTTTATAGCTATATCCAGAACTCTGTAAAATTGATTTGTGCTAACTCTCCTGCAGATAGATACAGATTTCCTTTTGTGAGTTAACAAGCATCGAATTTGTATATTTTTAGGTTTTACGAGAGTCTAAAATTCTTGGTCAGCAGTACTCAGTAAATTAAAAGCAGCTTCTGTCGTAATTATATACTATACAAGCTTTATGGCAGATACATATCCAACAGTTTCTATTGCTATTCCTACCTATAATGAATCTCTACATATAAAACAAGTTATACGTGGATTGTTACAAACTAATTATCCCAACATAGTAGAAGTATTTATCGCTGATGGTGGTAGCAGTGATGGCACTCAAAACATTGTTAAAAAATTATCTTTAGAAGATTCAAGAGTCAAACTTCTGCATAACCCTCTAAAAATTCAGGCAGCCGCTTTAAATTTGATACTTAAGGAATGCACAGGCGATATTTTTCTTAGAGCTGATGCTCATTCAGACTATGCACCCGACTATATTGAAAGGTGTGTTGAAGCGTTACTCGAATCAAAAGCCCTCAATGTTGGTGGTGCACAGCGCTTTGTTGCCAAAACTCCTTTTCAGGCAGGAGTTGCTCTCGCTTCTAGAAGTATTTTAGGTAATGGAGGCGCAAAATATCGGGATCCAAACTACAATGGTTACGCTGAAACTGTCTACTTAGGCTGTTTTTGGAAAAAAGCTTTATTAGATATATCTGGCTATTCTTGTGAAGTAACTCCCAATGAAGATGCTGAATTAAATTTAAAATTACGAAAATATGTATTTGACACTTCCCAAATTACTAATCAGGATGCTGAATTAAATCAGGAATTACTTTGTGAAAATCTTCATGCGATCTACATCAGTTCAAAAATTTGTGTCTGGTATTATCCTAGAAAAAGTTGGAAATCTCTATGGTTCCAGTATTTTAAATATGGTAGAGGTCGCTACCTAACAAATACTAAGCATTCAACTACATTTCAACTAAGAGGGAAGCTACCGTTTTTGGTACTGTCTATTACTATTCTTATGCTGTCCCTCGATTTGCTGTTTCCTCTCCTGGGACTACCCATTGAAAAATTAGTTTTGCTTGGTCTGTTATTACCCTTTCTGGAGAGCTTGCGAATCACTTTAAAGTTTAGCAAAGACTTTAGTTGGGAAATTTGGCGCAGCGAAGAAGATGAAATTCCCTCATGGCTGAGTCGCTGGTTCTTCTGCGGAGTTGCCCTAATAACCATGCCGATCGCCCACTTTTCTGGTTACAGTTATCAGCTACTCAGGCACAGAGTTTTTAGAGTAAGCGGTTGGTAGATAAAATCCAAATCATTCAAGGCGAAGGTTAAAACTCGCTCTAGTTCGCCCAGTCAAAATCCACAACAGCGATCGCCCACAATCAAAGCAGCACTTGCACACGAGATTCTGACTTGTCCTTCTTAGGACTTACGCATTGACCAAATGAGGTACTTATAATGATCCAGAAGGTTACTGTTTTTGAAACCAACGAAATTCCGCTTAGAGCATTCAAATACTATCAATCAATCAAAAGTCAGTCATCCATATCATATTTATTAGATAATTCCCTGGTTTTAGAAAGTATAGCTAACGATGTCGATGAGCCTTTTCTATATCCATCTCAAACCTGGGCTTCATTCAATACTGGTTCACCTTATGAATTACATAAAATTCATTGGTACAATGATCCAAAACCACAAGACTTTCCATTGTATTGGAAAATACTGGCAGAAAATGGATTTAATGTTGGTTTAGTTAATACACTCCATTCTTCACCAGCATCACTCTATGCACAGAACGATAACTATAAATTTGTTCTTCCCGATTGCTTTGCAGAAGATGCATTTACTAAACCTTATTATTATCAAGCATTTCAACAGTTAAATCTTAAAACCACATCTCTGAATGCTCGTGTATCAACCCTGAAAGCACCACTCCAAGATACATTATCTACTGTATTCAATTCACCTAGATATGGAATACGCCTAAAAACAATGCTTGATGGTGTTAGTGTGGTTTCAAAAATATTGTTGAATAAAGTTAACAAAGAAAGATTAAGAAACTTACAGTTTCCTTTGATAGCCGATATATTTCTTCATCAGCTACAGAAACATGAGCCTGATTTAGCAATATTGTTCACTAATCATGTTGCAGCAAATATGCATCGCTATTGGTATGCACTTTTTCCTAATGATTATCATTGCAAGGTTTATGACCAAGATTGGGTAGATAAATACTCTCATGAAATCATTGAGTCACTTGAACTATTAGACTACTACTTAAGTAAACTAATTGAGTTTTCAAAAAGAAAAAACAGTATTTTAATTATTGTAAGTAGTATGGGGCAAAATGCAAATACAAAACTTCCATCAGAAATACAAAAGTTAAGAAATCATGATTTCAGATTAGAAAAACCTCGGAAATTTGTAGATAAACTTACATCTATAAAATTCCAATATAATGTAGAAGCTGGAATGGTTCCTCAATATTCTCTGGCATTTTCCCATTGTCAAGAAGCGAAAATGTGTTTTCTTGAAATCAAGGAATCTATAGAAAATTTAGAGAATATACATTTGAACATAGATTTAAATAACAATATTATTACCTTAACAACTTCTTTAGAACCTAACGCTAAATATTATTCCATTAAAGGCAAGCATTTTACCTATTCTCAACTAGGTTTTGTTAAGTTTAAAGTTGAAGACCATCACTCTGGTTGCCACTGTCCCCAAGGTAGTTTGATTATTTTTAATAGTAAAACTAGCTCAGCCAAAAGCCAAACTGTTGATTATCTTGAATACGCCCCGGCAATTTTGAATTATTTTGGTGTTAAAAGACCAGAATATATGTTAGAACCTAGTTTTACTTTCTAACTTCCCCATTGAGATTATCTATAGGTAAAAAAATACGTGCCAATTTTTAGGCGGTGATAATTACTTATGCACCCAAATACACCTGCATACGACAGTAACATACTGAGTTCTTTTAGTTTGTTTTCCACCTAACTAGCTTCCCGCTACATACCAAGCTTGTTGAGGAATTTCAGGAACTATTAGTGCAGAGCTAACTTAGGCGCAGATAATTCATGTAGAGGCGATCGCTATCCTACTAGGAATGATACTAGCTAACACAAAACACAAACATGATCGCCCTTCAGGGCTTTCACCAAGACGAGTAATCCAGTCAAAACTAGCGCTAACCAAACTCGGTTTCTCCTGAAAAAGAAGGGGACACCTTTTTGATAATCCAATCCCAAAAAGATGACAAAACCGTATCAAATTGTAGCGGAGCGTCCGCTTTTAGCGATCGCCTACAATCAAAGCACCACTCGCATCAGTGATTATGACTTTGAATTCGCCAACACGCGTCATAATACAATATGGTTCAGTTAAGGATTTTGGTGAGATTGGGTGATGTGTAGAGACGAGAGGTGGCGCGTCACCAACGTTCAGCGAACTGACCTTAACCGCCGAACAAGTTTTTCCGGCTGGCGCAGCATAAACCGAGGCGATCAGCTAAACACTCACTGCCATTGATTCCAAAGATATAGCGCTTGGTGGTGTTGAGTGCAATACATCAAGAAATAAGAACTACTCATGGGACACTCATGGGACACTCATGGAACACGAGATTTATAATTACTTCATCCAAACGAGAAGCGCTATATTCCTGTTCTAGCCCAGAAAATCATACGTGGGCAATCCAGTAATATCGGTCTGGAGAGCAAACAAGTCACCAGAATAGAAACTTTTTTCAATCTCCTGTTCGCTGAGTCCGACTGAGGCAGTAGTGATGTAAAGTGTTTGCAAATCTTCACCACCAAAGGTGCAACTGGTGGGGCGCTGCACGGGTAATTGTATCCGCAATATCTCCTCACCTTTGGGGTGAAAGCGAATCACACACCACCCATCCCACATGGCAGACCAGATATATCCTTGACTATCTATGGTTAGCCCATCGGGATAAAAAGATTCACTAGTTAAATCTACAAAAATCCGGCGATCGCTAATATTCCCTGTGACTGCATCAAAGTCGTAAGCATAAATTTTTTGGTGGGCAGAATCCGTCAGGTAAAATGTCTTTTCGTCAGGACTCCAACCCAAACCATTAGAAATAGTCAGTCCCGTTTCCATTATATGCAATGAACCATCAGGGTCATAGCGATAAAGGCTACCCTGACTTTTACCAGGACACATCGAACCAAACCAGAAACGACCTTGAGGATCACATTTGCCATCGTTAAAGCGGTTCTCCGGCATACCTGCTTCCACCTCGATGATCGGCGTTACCTCACCTGTTTCTGTATTGAGAAATGCCAGGCGATCGCGCTGTCCCATAATCAAGCGATTTGCACCTGCTACGGCAAGACAACCGACCACGTCTCCTACATCAAAAAACAAGTTTTGTCCAGTGGCAGGATTGAATTGATTTACCCTATGGTTATAGATATCCACCCAGTAAAGCAGCTTATCGGTTGAATCCCAAGTTGGACCTTCACCCAGACGGGCACGCGCCCCTAAAACGTTATCGAGGTGGTAGTTAGGTGAACTCATATCAGCAAAATCGTTCCAAGTGCGAGTTAAAATTTGCGACCGTTTGCCCACTCACAATTTACACCAGCGACGCAACGGGCGATTGCGATTCGCTTCTGTGGCAAAGCCAATCGCCTACTTCCATTTGCACAAATTGAAATCCGCAATTTGTCAACTAGACCCGCAAGGAGTCCCACACCGTAATCCTTGATTCGGTGTCGGGAGGAATTGCGGGGGAATTTGGGCGCGTCCTGCAACTGATTCAAAACACAGTTTTAGGAGGGAGGAGGGCAGCGCCCAAATTCCCGATCTCTTAGGACGCAATACACAATCTCGTACTCCGTTTTATTAGCTGTACTTTTGACGGGCTGAATTGCCCGATACGATGCCAATTGTGGTCATAAACCGAGACATTCTTAGTTTTTGCGGTTTGCGTGTAACCACCAATCCAGCCGATGCAAACTTTAAGAGCTTTCTGTGCTTTGACTAAATCGCCAGAGCGAAAACCGAATGGTGTGACTGTTCCACCTTTACGCTTTCTATTACCTGGTACATCTTTGACTGGGTTCTCAAAATGGAGTTGACGACGAAACACTCTTAGACGCGCAACGACACGGAATGGTGCGTGATTTACCACTACCTCTCCCACCCAGTGATGCCCACGGGTGTTTGCAGTGTGAAATTTCGAGAAAGTCATAAAGTTACTCGCAGCCAGCGCAATCCCATCATGTGCGTGAGTCTCAGGAATTTGCTTCTCCTTATTCTTTTTGTCTTTGGACAACCCCAATTGTTGTCTGAGAATTGAGGTCTGCCAACCTTCTTGTATATTGGTTGGTACAATTTCTGAGAGCCATTGCAACATCACTTTCTGCCCAACCATCACCGGACTGAATCCTTTATCGCCCTTGGCTTTAACATATTCGTAGGTGATTTGAGTAACAGGAAACAGCTTTACTATCTCTTTGGTAACTCGTAGCTCCAACTCTTTATTGGCTCGAATACTGGGAGGTAGCTTATTCTGTTTACGGTTCTCAAATCGTTTTTGGCGGTGCGCTCTTTTACGAAATCGCTCCATGCGATTTATGCGTCTACCTCGTCTAGCACGTCGTAATATCAGTCGTCCAGACATCTTTTTTGTAACATCTGGAAATGGCAAGACGAGATGTGCCATAAACAAAGTAAACTTGGCAGACTGCACCCCAACACCCGTAAACTTTTTGCCTGGGTCTAGTCCCAATGCTATAGGTTGTTGTTCTTGACCAGATGGTTCTACTAATAACTGAATGCAGAAAATATTCAGATTGTTGTGTATGATTTTGGCTTTACCTTCTTTTAGCCAACGTCTAGCACGACTAGGTTTTGTTGGCATGAGTGGTTTTCCGTCTTTATCTAATACTGGTACTCGCATGGAGATAATCCTTGAGTAAAGTTGTAAGTCCCTTAGCCCAACTTGTTCAGCATGTCCTTTCTACAAGCGCCTACAACCAGTAGGCTTGGAGATAATCCGAACTAGGGAAATATTCGGAAGTCCGTAACAAAACAAGTCTCCTGGGCTAGTCATCTCTTACGTTGAAAGCTGGTTCTTTCAAGCCCACACTATACACTCCGTGTTAGTGTGGGTAGTTGACGATTATATAATTACCTTTTCTGAGATCTTGCAAGAGTTGCAACAGTCAGGAGGCTCAGCCTCCAAACCCTCGTTACCAGGTTCAACCTGGTAACGAGATATAAGAGCCTCTGGCTCTTGTTGGGTGCAAAATCTGAGTTTTGGCTTTTTACTTTTGATCAAAGAAGTCGTGCTAGTACGGAGACAGTTAACTGTTAAGCGTCAACAATTAGCTGTTAGCTTGCAAAATCTCCTCATCCACAGAAAAATCAATTTCGGCTTTATCGCGTCCAGAAGCAAGATAATCATTTTCTAACGAGTCTCTTAAACCAGAAATCAGGTCATACTCTGGTTGCCAATTCAATTGTGTTTTCGCTTTATCCACTGAAGCAAAGAAGTGTTGCGCCCGCAGGGGAAAAGCTTTACGCTTACCGAAATCAAATTTTTTCGGGTCGTAATGCACAATTTTTATTTCATCAGGAGATTTGCCAGCAGCGACAGCACAGGCGCGGGCTAAACCATCAAAAGTGACGAAGCGATCGCCGGACACGTTGTAAATTTGTCTAACCGCCGTAGGATTGCCCAAGACTTGCGACATTGCCCTTGCTAAGTCTTTTACATGACCAAGTTGCGTGATGTGCAAGCCATGACCTGGAATCGGAACGGGACGGTTACGCACAATTCTGTCAAAAAACCAGGCTTCCAAATCGTTATAGTTCAAGGGACCGTAAATGTAGGTGGGACGAATTGAGGTAAAGGGCAATTTCTGTTGGGTTAAGTAGGCTTCGGTTTCATGCTTACCTAGGTGGCGACTTTTTGGATCGATAGCATCGCCTTCCACATGAGGCATTTGGTCTGATTTGAGATACACTCCAGCAGAACTCATGTACACAAAATGTTGTACACGATCTTGAAAAATTTCTGCCAATGGTTGAGTATCAGTAAGTTCCCGTCCATTGTTATCAAAAATGGCATCAAAATTTATGGATGATAATTTTTCTTTTAACTGGGCAGCATCAGTGCGATCGCCGATAATTTGCCCTACCCCTTCAACGGGTGCAGGACGGTTCCCACGATTAAACACAACCACTTCATGTCCTTGTTCTACCAGCAGTTTAGTTAGGTAGACACCAATAAACCGCGTCCCACCCACAATTAGAATTCGCATAAATTCCCAATCTTAAAGTTGCCTTATCAAGGGGCTAGGGACTGGTGAGGTGGTGACTAGCAACTGGAATCAATACCCAGTACTTAGTACCCAAGACCTAGTATTCAGTCCCCACTTTGAGGTTATCAGGTTGCGGTATTTCCTTGGAACCTCTTTAAAAAGGATTACGTCTTTTGCTAGAAGTGGGGCGTTGCCCATTCATTCAGTGGGAAACTTTCAGTCAACTAACCTCTAACTCCCGCCTTGCGTGTTCTCTACCAACTATAGTTAGCTGTGCCTTTGAAATGTGCCCTTGTTCATGAATGGCTGACACCTAAAGCCACTGGTGGTTCAGAACTCGTTGTGCGAGAAATTCTCAACCACATCGATGCTGATTTGTTCGCCCTCATCGACTTTGAATCAAGTAACCCAGAAAGTTATTTATATCAGCAGAAGATTGGCACAACGTTTCTTCAGCACTTTCCTTTTGCCCGTAATGGTGTACAAAAATACTTACCTTTGTTGCCACTAGCAATCGAACAACTCGATTTACGGGCGTACGACGTCATCTTGTCTTCATCTCACGCTGTTGCTAAAGGAATCCTGACCACTCCTGAACAGTTACATATTTGCTACTGTCACAGCCCGATGCGCTACGCCTGGGACATGACTTTTGATTATCTTAGGCAAAGCAACCTGGAAAGTGGTTTAGCTGGTTGGATGGCGCGGTATTTACTGCACCGTTTGCGTCAGTGGGATGTATTGACAGCAAATCGAGTTGATTACTTTATTGCTAACTCAAAGCATACTGCTCGTCGTATTTGGCGCTGCTATCGAAGAGAAGCAACAGTCATTTACCCGCCAGTTCATATCGAGAGTTTCCCATTTGTACCTCAAAAACAAGACTATTATCTAACCGTTTCCCGGTTGGTCAGTTATAAACAAGTATGTTTAATAGTCAGGGCTTTTAATAAATTGCAACTACCTTTAGTAGTAATTGGGACAGGACCAGAGATGAAAAAAATCCGGAGGATCGCAAAATCCAATATACAAATACTCGGGTGGCAAGCCAATGATATGGTAAAAAAATATATGGCTCATGCCAAAGGTTTTGTATATGCAGCTTGTGAAGATTTTGGCATTGCCTTGGTGGAAGCGCAAGCTTGCGGCACTCCGGTGATCGCCTACGGTGCGGGTGGTGCTTTAGAAACTGTGCGAGATGTACGCGAACATGGCGATCAGGCGACTGGTATATTCTTCAAGGAGCAAACAGAGGAGGCATTGGTAGACACAATAAAACAGTTTGAAATGTATCAAGGAAAATTGAATCCGGAATATGCGCGAGTGCACACCGCTCAATTTTCCCCGCAAATCTTTGCACAGCGCTACCTAGACTTTTTAAATAAGTGTACACAAAACTTGACCATCACCTGAATGATGGTCAAGTTTAGCAGGCTTTTGGAAATTTGACCCCAGAAGCACCTCCTTTTGGCTTTAAGATTGGGACTATGTGTGGTGTGGATTGTTAAGGAGTATGATGACTGCCCAGAGCTCACTCCTCTCCGGGAAGCGATCGCGTAGTACGCCCGGTACTGGCCGCTGTTTTAAAAGCAGCGTCCGCCTGTCCGAAGGACGGGCACAACCAACTGAAGCAAGGTTGCCGTTGATCGGGCGATTGCCCTTTAGGGCATTCCGTTCCGTGCAATCGCATAGAGCGTCTTTACGCCCAAGTCGAAGAAACGTGGCTGCCCTATTACCGCTCCCCAGGGCAGGTGTTTCGGAGACAAATGCCTCGGCAACATACAGACGCTCGCGTACTTTCTTCAAACGCGGTCAACAGAAAAAGACGCCTAAAGTTCAAACTAAAGGTCTGTCTTTTCAGATTTTAAACGGAGAGTTTGCTAAGCGACTATTCGACATTCTGTTTTCCCTGTTGGTGCTAATTTTGTTTTCTCCTGTCTACTTAATTTTGGCCTTGCTGATTGCTTTAAGCTCAGAAGGTCCAATTTTTTATATACAAGAACGGGTTGGTAAAAACTACAAACCTTTTAATTGTATTAAATTCCGGACAATGGTCACTAATGCCGACGAAGTCCTTGTGCAAATGATGCAAACTTCTCCTCATTTGCAGGAAGAATTTGAGGCAAATTTTAAACTCAAGCACGACCCGCGAATTACGAAAATCGGTCGTTTTTTGCGAATCACTAGTTTGGATGAATTTCCTCAGTTCTGGAATGTTTTAAAAGGAGACATGAGTGTTGTCGGTCCACGACCTTTAGTAGCAGAAGAACTACCCAAATATGGTTGTCACATAGATCAGATTTTAACTATCCGACCAGGAATTACTGGATTGTGGCAAGTTTCTGGACGCAATGATATCCCCTATCCTCGGCGGGTTCAAATAGACTTGTATTATGCTAAATTCAGAACTTTTGCCTTAGATTGGTGGATAGTTTTTAAAACAATTGGCGTTGTGGTTATGCCTAAAAACAATGGGGCATACTAAGCAATTCAAAGTTCAAAACGGGACTTGCCAATAGTAACTAACATCCTGTCGGTGCCTTTACAAATTAAATTCGTAATAGTTAACCCGTGATTTCTAATTCGTAATTCGTAATTGAAGTCGTCATTATGAATTACGAATTTTTAATCATAAATTGTTGCTTGGCGGCAATTTAACTACTAATACCAATTCTCTGTGAGGTTGCGCCAAATAAATTTTGTAGAGACTGTACTGTCTCTATGAGCCGCAATAAAGCCCATCTTCATAAAGAAATGGTATGACTTACATTTTCTCTAATTTTAAGATAATTTTAAGATAATTTAAAAATTTTTCAAATTTCTATAAAGTTTTGATGAAGATCAAAAAAAATTACAGAAATAACAGAAAACAATCTGCATAGGGTAAGAGGGGCTTGTTGTAAACTTACAAATCGGCAGATTTACTTATAATAATCAGCTGGTCTGCAAGTGAGACTCGTAGGTTTCCCGTTGGGAAATTGAGCAATTACCTGTTAGGTTGTACCAGGTCGCCTGTATTGATCTATTCAGTAACGACAAGGAATAATAAAGCATGACGCAAAAGAAGCGAGCGTTAATTACTGGTATTACCGGTCAAGATGGTTCATATCTCAGTGAGTTTTTATTAGAGCAAGGATATGAAGTTCATGGTATAATACGCCGGACATCCACTTTCAACACCGATCGCATAGATCACATTTACGAAGACCCTCACAAAGAGGGAGTGCGCTTATTTCTACACTATGGTGACTTGACGGATGGTACCACGCTACGCCGCATTCTAGAGGAAGTTCAACCAGTAGAAATTTACAACCTAGGCGCTCAATCCCATGTACGGGTAAGCTTTGATTCTCCAGAATACACCGTGGATGCAGTCGGAATGGGAACGCTACGTTTGTTGGAAGCGATTCGTGACTATCGGCATCGCACAGGCATTCAGGTGCGGTTCTACCAAGCGGGTTCTTCAGAAATGTATGGCTTGGTACAAGAAGTTCCCCAGAAAGAAATAACTCCGTTTTATCCCCGTAGTCCTTATGCTTGTGCTAAGGTTTACGCTCATTGGCAAACGGTAAATTACCGTGAGTCTTACGGTATGTTCGCGTGTAATGGCATACTTTTTAACCATGAATCGCCTCGACGGGGTGAAACATTTGTTACGCGTAAGATTACAATGGCAGTTGCCAGAATCCTTGGCGGCAGACAGAAAAAGCTTTACATGGGTAATCTTGATGCCAAGCGAGACTGGGGCTATGCAAAGGATTACGTCAGGGCAATGTGGTTGATGCTACAGCATGAGCAGCCAGACGATTACGTAATTGCTACTGGTGAAACCCATTCCGTGCGCGAGTTTCTCGAACTGGCGTTTGGTTATGTGAACCTCAATTGGGAAGATCATCTGGAGTTTGACGAACGCTATCTTCGTCCAGCTGAAGTAGACTTGTTGATTGGTGATTCTACTAAGGCACGAGAAAAGTTGGGTTGGAAACCATCGGTCACATTTGAGCAACTCGTAGCCATTATGGTAGAAGCTGACTTGCAAGCATTGGGACTGACTTCGCCAAATGGTAAGGTCGCAAAAGTGTTGCAGGATAATGCCATGATTCGGCAAGAACTGGGTGCACTCCACTTGTGATATACACCAACGAGGAAGAAAATATGAACGCCTTAGAACTGAAGAACAAAAGAATTCTCGTAACTGGTGGAGCTGGTTTTTTGGGGCGTCAGGTGATAGACCAGCTATGTAAGGCTGGAGCGGATCGCGATAAAATTACAGTGCCGCGATCGCGCGACTGCGACCTACGTGTCCTAGAAAATTGCCAACGAGCAGTAGATCAGCAAGACATCATTATCCACTTAGCAGCTCACGTCGGCGGTATCGGTCTGAACCGTGAAAAACCGGCTGAATTGTTCTACGACAACTTAATGATGGGAACCCAGTTGATTCATGCATCCTATCAAGCGGTCGTAGAAAAATTCGTCTGCGTTGGCACCATCTGCGCCTATCCCAAATTTACCCCAGTTCCATTCAAAGAAGATGACCTGTGGGAGGGCTACCCAGAAGAAACCAACGCCCCTTACGGAATCGCAAAAAAAGCCCTTCTCGTCCAACTACAGGCTTACCGCCAGCAATACGGCTTTAATGGCATTTACTTGCTACCCGTGAATTTATACGGACCAGAAGATAACTTTGACCCCAGAAGTTCTCACGTCATCCCAGCGCTGATTCGCAAAGTTCACGAAGCCCAAATAAAGGGAGAAAAGAAACTCCCAGTTTGGGGTGATGGTAGTCCCACCCGCGAGTTTCTCTATTCAGAAGACGCAGCGCGGGGTATTGTCATGGGGACTCAGTCTTACAATGACTCTGAACCCGTCAACTTGGGAACTGGTTATGAAATCTCCATCCGTGACTTGATCAATCTTATCTGTGAGTTGATGGAGTTTGACGGCGAAATTGTTTGGGAAACAGACAAACCCAACGGTCAACCGCGCCGTTGTTTAGATACCGAACGGGCGAAGAAAGCCTTTGGATTCACAGCTCAAGTAGACTTCAAGCAAGGGTTGAAGAATACGATTGAGTGGTGGCGTCAGCACGGCGCATAGTTTTTGTAAAAACGTCAAAATAATCGTAGGGTGGGCATTGCCCACCTTTTTTATTAGATCTGATTTGTTTGTTTTTTTGGGACTCAAAAGGTTCAGATTCCCGACTTCTTCAAGAAGTCGGGAATCTTGTTGTTTACACGGATAAAATTGTCACGAATACCCCTTAACTGAACGGTATTGATTCAAAAGTTCAATTTTAGGAAAATTTCAGATTTGTGCTGTCTCGCCCATTCAATGTCCCAATCCACAAATCCAAGGCTGCGGTAAAGTTTTGATGCTACCTCGTTAGCTGTCTGATGGCTCGTCGCGATTAACTCAACTTCTGCGTGCAGCTTGAGACGCCTTATCACCTCCAGCATAGCCGCTCGTCCGTAGCCCTGCCCCTGATATTTGTGGTCAATCATGAGGCGAAGAATAAAACCAACTCCAGCCGTGATTTCGTACATTGTAAAGCCGACCATTGCTAACTGAGGCTGTTCCCAACCCGCAACTTTGGCATCATAAATAGCTAGGGGAAACAGATTCGGGTTCACGTAAGCCTCAGCTAATGATTTCACGTTTGATGCCACAAACCCCTTTTGAGATTCGTCCACTTCCAAGCTGATGCATTCTCGGAAATTATCGAGCGTGACGTTTCGTAAATGAACCTTAGCCAAGCATCCTCCTTTTCCTGGATACCTAATTTACAATGAGAACGCACAATGCCATCTAAGAAATAAGCTTTTTTAATAAACCTGTGGAGAAAGTTGATAATCAACTAGAGAAAAAAGAATTACGCAAATCGCTGCTCAAAACACGTCATTCAATGTCTGTGGCAGAGTGGAAACAAAAGAGCGATCGCATCTGCACGCACCTTTTAACCTCTCCCCTGTTTAACCAAGCAAAAACAATACTTGCTTATTTTAGCTTTCGCCAAGAACCAGACTTAAGCCTATTATTTACAGATACCTCTCACCGATGGGGTTTTCCTCGCTGCGTTGGTCAATCGCTTTTTTGGCATATTTGGACACATAAAGACTCTGTAATCACTGGGAGTTATGGAATTACTGAACCCCAGCCTGATGCGCCAATTGTAGCTCCTGATCAAGTTGATTTAATTCTCATTCCCTGTGTTGCTTGCGACTATCAAGGATATCGCTTGGGGTATGGCGGGGGATATTATGACCGTATGCTAAGTTCTCCTGAATGGGCAAACAAGCCTACCATTGGCATTGTCTTTGAATTTGCCTATTTGCCAAAGCTACCTGTTGAACCGTGGGATAAACGGTTACAGGGCGTGTGTACGGAATTTGGGTTGAACCCACTACAAATTATTAAATTTTAAGCAGATGACTCATTTGAAAATCCAAAATCGGGTCTGGACTTATGGGCTATTAGGGGCTGTCGCACTAGTAACGCTGTTTCCCCTGTTTTGGCTGATCAGTACAGCGTTGAAATCCTCAACAGAAAATATTTTTCAATTCCCCCCGCAGTTGTTGCCAAGCCAACCAACCATTGAGAATTTTGTCAATGTTTGGCAAACCAACCCCTTTGGACAATATCTGTTTAACAGTACCTTGGTGGCAGTGCTAACTGTGTGCCTGAATCTGATTTTTTGCGCTTTAGCTGCTTACCCATTGGCAAGACTTTCATTTCCTGGAAGAGACTGGATTTTTATTGCGATTGTTTCCACAATTATGATTCCCTTCCAAATCGTGATGATTCCGCTGTACATTTTGACAGTCCAGTTGGGTTTGAGAAATACATATTTGGGAATGATTTTTCCTAGCTTGGCTTCTGCTTTTGGGATTTTTCTGTTACGACAAGCTTTTATGAGCGTTCCTAAAGAAATGGAAGAAGCTGCACGCATGGATGGTTGTTCGGAGTTAGGCATATGGTGGTTCGTCATGCTTCCAGCAATTGGTCCAGCACTTGTCACTCTGGCAATTTTCGTTTTTATCGGTTCTTGGAGTGACTTTCTTTGGCCCTTAATTGTCATTCAAGACGAAAATTTATACACCCTTCCTTTAGGAGTCGCGAAGCTGGCGGGTACATTTTCCTTGAACTGGCGGTTGGTAGCTGCAGGCTCAGTCATTTCTATCGCTCCAGTACTATTATTATTCCTGTTTGTACAACGCTACATTGTCCCTACAGAAACTGGTAGCGGTGTTAAAGGGTGAACTACCCAACCTTGGCTTCGCCTGTTCGGCTTTGCCGTTCCCGAAGGGTAGGTTGGGCTTCTGTACTCATAGGCGAGTGCCTCAAATGAGACTTTCGCCCCATCTTTGGTCTTACCTCCCCTCCTACAGCAGAGACGGCTGAACCTTCCGCCTTTAGCATTCTGACTCCCTCTGCTCTAATATTGATGGCTGCATTTTTATCTCTGTCATGATGAGTACCACAGTGAGGACAAGTCCATTCCCTCACATCTAACGGCATCTCACCCATCTGATAGAAACAATTAGAACAGAGCTTAGAACTGGGAAACCATCTGTTTATCTCAACCAACTTTGCGCCTTTACGTTCTAGTTTGTAGGCTAAGAAGTTGGTGAATGTTCCCCATCCAATATCAGATATTGCCTTTGCCAAATTGTGATTACGAACCATGCCTAACTAGTGATAATACCAAAGCCTATTCCCAGCAGCAAAATAGAGTTTCTATTTAATGCCAAAGAATGGTTGTCAAGGCTTTTGTCTTTGGCAACGATTTGTTGAAGTTCGACGGGCAGCGATCGCTCAATTAACGTCTGGTGTTCCTTGAGTGGAATCAAAGCTAGCAAAGAACCATTGTCAGGGCTTTTGTCTTTGGCGAGGATTTCTTGAGGTTCGACCGACAGCGATCGCTCAATTAACGTCTGGTGTTCCTTGAGTGGAATCAAAGCTAGCAAA
>NZ_CAWUDP010000043.1:0-86679 GCF_963920835.1 Scytonema sp. PCC 10023 | reverse complement strand
GAGGGTTTTGATTTGTTTGCCGGTGCTGGTGTCCCACAGTTTCACCGTGTTGTCACGACTTGCAGAAGCCAGCATCTTGCCATCCGGGCTGAAGCTGACGCCATAAACCCAGTCTGTATGCCCCTTGAGGGTTTTGATTTGTTTGCCGGTGCTGGTGTCCCACAGTTTCACCGTGTTGTCATAACTTGCAGAAGCCAGCATCTTGCCATCCGGGCTGAAGCTGACGCCATTAACTTGCTTTGCGTGTCCTCCCAAGGTGTTTGGGGCTGCGACATTGTGAACTGTATGCATTAATCCTAGTTCCACCTGCCTGCGGGTATTTGCGTCTACCCAGGGTGTACGTTGCATTTGCACAACAGCTTTTAAACTTGTTTTTAAGGCTTCTCGCCCATCTAAGCTCAAAAGCGCATCTGAAGTCTTAGCAACAGAATTAATTTCACTTATTGCCGCACTCCACCAGCCCACGCCAGCTACCACAGAGAAGCTACCTAGTACGATAATTGTCAGCCGCCGTGTGCGATCGCGCTGCTGCTTCTCCCTATCCCGTTGTTGGGCGCTAGCTTGAATAAAGTCTCGCTCCTCCTGCGTCATTTCATCCGCGCGTTTGTGCAGCCAATCTTCCGCCACAGCTAACGGTACACCTCGCAACAACGCCCCTGAGTCATAGTTGCTATTTTTCCACTCACCCATTGTCACTTTCAGCCGTTCCTGCCAAACACGAAACTGACGGTTAGCATTTATCCACTCTCGCAGGGTTCCCCATTCCCGGATCAGCGCTTCATGCACCACCTCTACCGTATCTTCCTGTTCATTGCGTCCCGTCACAACCAAACGTGCTTGATATCCTGCTAAATAACTCACCAATCCCCAATTATCTTGCCTAACTTCCGCACGGGTTGCTAGCCGCCGAGTATCCTCTGTCCCCTCCCCTGGACGCACTAATTGCATAAAAATTCGCTGTGCCTGCTTTTGTTCTGCCTCACTCAGTTGTTGATAAATCTGTTCAGCATGATTGGCGATCGCTTTTTTGACACCGCCAATTTCATCGTAGGCTTGGTGAGTTAACACATGGTGAACCTGCTTCTCCCACAGTCGGGTGAGGGCAAATTCCAACAATGGCAAGTTACCAGGTTCTTGCCCCACATCATCGAGAATTCGTTGAGTCAGTCCATCCTCTAGTTGTACTTCCAGCTTTTGTGCCGGTTGCTCAATCGCCGCCTGTAGTTCCTTGTGATTCATGGAACTCAGCAGTTGTGGTGTAAACTCCTGCAACGCATCCCGAAGCGGACGGTGGGAAAGCACATAGCCGTAAAAGTCAGCCCGTAAAGTGAAAACCAGTGTTAAACTTTTCTGGTGAATAGCTTCGAGCAACGTATCAGCAAAGCGCTCTTGTTCTTCCTTCACCTGGCAAAGAGTGTAGAGTTCCTCAAACTGATCTGCAAACAGCAACAGACGTTTATCCGGATTGCGTTCTGTGATGCGAGACACCACCTGCTGCAAAGTGACTTTGCCCTGCTGGATATCTGCTGCTAGTCCAGCTCCTTCCCGCAGTTGTTGAGTGTCACCAATTTTCGGTTCTAATTGACGCACTAATGCACTAGCAAGCTGATAAAACGGTTGGTTCCCAGGACGGAAAGATTCAATCAACCAACTTCCCTGTTCCCGCAACTGTGAAATCAGTCCCGCAAACACTACAGAAGATTTGCCACTCCCACTAGGACCAATCACTGCTATCAAGGCCTGTTTGTGAACCGCTTGAACTAAGCCATTCACAAACGTTTCTCTTCCAAAAAAGAACGCTGCATCCTCTTCCCCAAATGCAGACAATCCTTGGTAAGGGTTGGGGGGAATAACTTCCGTTTCTGGTGTGGTGACAGTGATTAACTCTTTTTTTCTCAGTACCGGAGTTTGGTCCTCCACTTGAGAGCAGGCAAGCTCATAGGCAAACTCCACACCTTCCCCAGCAGCTATGGCATCGTAAAACGCTACAGCAAAAGCAACGGCTGCTTTATCCCCAACTGTGTGATTCATGCCAATCACATAGTTGACGTGTTGGCTAATTGCCGAAGCTTGCACTTGTGAGTAACAAGCGTTTAAAAATACACAATCGACTCCTTTGGTGGCAAACAGCTTAAACATACTCGCTAATGCATCTGCCCGGATCAATGCTGCCTGTCCCGTCTCATCTTCCAGGACGATACCATCCTTTCCAGCACCGTGTCCGCAGAAGTGTACAATCTGGGGTTGATAATCGAGCATTGCCCGATAGAAGTCACGCGATCGCACTGCCCATTTCTGCTCTAGCTTAAACTGCTCTCGTTTGTTTGCGCGTCGTAATCCCTCATCAATTTCCCGTACCTCTTCATCGAGTCGTAGCCTTGAGGTATTGGTAGGATTCGCTGCCAGAATCAAAATGGTTTTGACATGCATGTTGTTACTTATAAAAGAGTCTGAAAGAAGTTTTATATATTTACTCTTGATAAAATTAATCTAATATGTATAAATATCAGGTCAGCCATCGACTGACCTTAGAAGTATCATTCGTCTACACCTGTTTTACAACAAGTTTCAGTTGTTCTGTTGTCCATTTGTCACTGGGATAAGCCGCAGCACTGACATTTCTATTTGGAGGTTGTTCGCTTACAACAGCTGCCAATAATTCTTCTAAAGGATTATTTGCTCTAGTCACCTGTGTTCCCTTACGAGGTTTGTCTAATGCTGGTAATTCTAACCACCGGAAATTCGTTGCCCCGACTGTGGCAAAAACTTTGAGAATGTCGGCACCTTCGTTGTAACCTTCAGGAAGGCTTGTCTGTATGCGAACCAGTTTCTCCATGCCAGGATCTAAGGGTTCAAATGCAGCAGCGCCGTCTGGGTGGAACTGGGAAATACTCCAATCAGGCTGAATTGCCAGTACGTTAAGAAGGCAGAAGTACGAAGGCAGAAGGCAGAAGGCGTCCCCACGAATGAATTCGGGGGATTTAATAAAGTTGCTACGCGTTTATTTTTCTCCATAAATAAATTCAGGGGCTTTAAACCTTATGGCAGAGAACAGAGGACTTATTTTTGTATCAAAGCTTACCTTCTTTCCTTCTGCCCTCTGCCCTCTGCCCTCTGCCTTTCTTCGGTAATATTAAGAACTTGGGAAGAATCATTGCGGATACGCAAGAGTGCGTATTCATCAACATCAAGTGTTGGGACGTTGCCAGGAGCATTTAATGGCAATAATTCACCACGATTTTCTCCGGCTAGGCATAGCTCAACCTTAAGCTTTCCTGCTAAAGACGATATTGGGTCATTGTTATCCAGTTGTAAAATAGCACGATATTTGGACAGATGCACCAAGCGGTTGACAACACTAGCCGCAGCATTCGGTTCGCCTACTTTCAGTGGTGCTCTCAAACGAATCAGTTCTCCACCTGCATCAAGAATTTCATACTCACCTTGAGAGTTCACAGATACCTGATAGGTGACAGGTTCATCGCTTGTTTCATCACTAGATAAGAACTCTACCCAACCATGACCTTCTACTTTTTCTTTAACGGCTAGTATTGCTGCCAATGCTTGTTTTGCATCTATTCCTTCTGGTAGTTGCCGATTCTCTAAAGGAGGTAACAGGCGTACTTTACGGACAAGTTTGACACCAGGAGACACCAATATGGCAGGCGCACCATCTTCAATGGTTCCCTCAGTCAGGGTTTGCTCTGTTGCATTGCCAGCTTTAGAGGGAGGAATATAAAGACGTAAGTTATTAGTGGAATTTTCTTTACGTAGGATTTTTGTAATTTCAGCAAGAGATTCTTCTGCACGCACTTCTACAACCTTAGCCAGTGCAACTCGCTTGTCAGTTTGAGTAAAATCGCTTGTGCCTAATTGATAGATAGCAAACTCTGCGCCCTTACGCAAACCTTGGGCAACACCTGCTTGCAACAGCACCCGATTTTTTGCCACTTCTACTTTCTTGACAATGACAGCAGATTGGGAAGACATTGATTGACCGCTGAAGATAAGGCGCGAACCCTCGCCTTGCAGCATGGGTGTTTGTCGTTCAAACTGAGTGTTGACCTTTGCAAGTATGCGAGCATGAAGTGCTTGATAGGTAACATCATTCCCCAGCTTTTGTAGAGAGTCCAATAACCAATAGGTCAAGGCACCGTTGCGTTCTTTGCCATTGAAGGCATATTCATAAGCATACTCATTATCCCGACAGGCAGCCAATAAAACATAACCTTTTGGGTAGGGCAACCAACCACTGGCGGCAGTCACGTTGCGAGTGTTTTGTTGTCCCTGTGTTAATGTAACCCAGTTTTGTATCAATTCTTTAGCCGATGCCACCAGGCTTTCTTGAGGTCGCGGCGTTGTGTCTACAACGTTTTTGTTGAGACCGCGAATACCAGAATCATTGACTCCTCCACGCGTTGCACCTCCAGAATGACAGCTATCAAGCACTACGGTGACCACTAACTGCTTATCTACCATATTTTGTAGGAGTTTTGCCAACTCCAAGTCCCGGAGATAGCGAGCTTCGGAGTTGCCAATATCTGTGGGAACGAGTGATTCATCTACTCCGTATTTACCCTTAAGTTCTGGATAAATTGTTGCAGAACGTCCACCATGTCCAGAGTAGTGAATATATACCTGGTCTTGAGGTTGAGCCAAATCAGTAAGTTGCTTAAATTTGGCTACGATATTCTCGTAAGTTGGCAGCTGCTCTGGTGGCTCTTGTGGCTGGTCGGAATTGTCATTAGAAGCCGTTAGTTTCAGAATCTGACCTTGGGGTACTTGCAGCGTGTTTTTCAGGAAAGATTCCACATGGTTAATATCGCGCACGCATCCGGCAAGGCTCTTGTAGGAGGAGCCATTAGGCAATGTGTTTGGTAAGTAGCAATCAATACCTATTAATAAAGCAAAGAATTTGGAGGTATTTGTACTTGGTTGAATTAGTTCACGCTGCATATCCTGAGACATTCCGGAATTATCTCCCAATAAGGTCAAGTAAAGAGAACTTTTTTACATATTTTTATAGACGCAACTAAAGTTGACTTATGCAGAAATTAGGTGAGTCGCAGCAGTGTTGTCTCTTACTTTCACAGAAAAGCGAATCAAGTATACGTAAAAAATCATACAAAACAACTATCTTTAGCTAGTTGTTATCATTATCAAAAATGCGTCAAATGATAGATAGAGCTTCTTCTACCTTTTGACAGATGACCGTTATTTAGTATGATTTCGCGTTTGCAAAATCCACTCCCGCAGTTTGAGTACACAACGAACCGAGTCGTTGTCTACTTTTACAGCAGCAGATTACGCTTATGGACTCCAATTATGTTTTTACGCCTGACAGAGGCTATCTCGCTTCACCGTAAAGGACTCCAGCATGGGGTAGAATTTTTTATTTTTCCTGCTGATTTGAACCCTTGGGTTTTTTCAACAGATTTCATTCATGAACCCAAAAACTCCCGACGAACTAAAGTAGCTAGCTTAGAGAGTGCGATATCAGTCAACGCCTGTTGAGGGGTGGATTCCAATTTTTTCCTCTCAACGTGAGTGATGTTCATATTAATTTTTTCATTTTTTCAACAGAATTAAGTCAGCGATCGCTACACCTCTAATCGCTATTTCATTGGACATTAGTGGAAAACGAATACATATACCCGTCATTGCAGTGAATTGATTTACAGTATTTATGTCTTACAGGGCTTATCTTGCCCTTCGCTGTCCTCATCTCAAAGACTCCGCTTTCTCTCACTGTTAAACGACCAACATGAATACCTGCAAACTTTCCTGTTGGTAAAATAGCTCGTACCATATCCCCTGTTTGAAACCCAAAGAAAGTCTTACATCGAGTTTTATGCTTCACAGGAAACCCATACTTATTAGTTGTACACATTTGACGACTTCCCCAACCTTTAGCTGCAATCAATAAAGGCTGATTAGTTACTAGTTGTAACGCTTCGATATCCCCAACACACGCCGCATCTAACCAGTGAGTTTTAGCTAATTCAAGCCGAGTGCGGTTGTATTTTGTTCTACCTCCTGTTCCTATTTCGACTGGCAATCCTGATTCGTTAAGTTTGTTAAACAATGCCCATCGGGTACTATTGACAGATGCTGCATCTTTAAGTGGTTGCTTTGCTTGTGCCAAAATTCGCTTAAGTAACTCGGGTTTCTTGTTTAAAAAATCGCGAATATCTTGATTGCCTTTTGCTTGATTGCATCCGTGACAAGCCAAGGTAAGATTAGATATCCTGTCACTTCCACCTTTGGATCGCGGCTGAATATGCTCAACTTCCAATTTCGTATCAGCAACACCACAGTAAGCACATTTTCTGTTCCATTTTTCTAACAGGTATTCACGCACCTCATAACCTGCTAATTCACCCTGCTGATATTCCACTCCAGATATTTCTAGATTCTGCATTTTCTGGGTGTCAAACTTCACCAATTCCTGAGATATCCCAGATATTGGTACAAATCGACGTAAGCGATTAACCCAAGTCAGGATATTCTCAATTCTAGATTCCAAACTAGGTGCTAACCATCCCTTGCAACGAATGCGATTAAGGAATTTTGGCTTACGATACCGAGTTTTGCGATTACGACGATTACGACGAATTGCCCGACGCGATTCTATGTCATTCTTTATTTGTTGTCCTCGATGCTGTAGCTGTGCGCCCCACACAACCTTGTTTCCTTGGATAATGGCTAACCCAGTCGTCTTAGAACCTGGATCTATTTTTAGTTGATGGGGTTGAGTTTTTCGCTTTGGAACGGCATATTTCAATATGATTGTGAACGGATAACGACGAAATACTGCTGCTTTGCCATCATTGAGTAAACGTCTTGCTTGTCCTGGTGGAATCGGATCTAAAGGTTGCTTTTTTGTATCTAAAACGAATACCAAATTAGACATTTTGTCCTCTGATTGCTCAGGTAATGTTTTCCTCGTCAATGTTATCTAAGCTTGTTGTGCTAGCCGCACTTCCGCGCGCCAAATACAGATGTTTAACGGCTAGCGACAGAGCTACAAGCTGGAAAGCACCTGTAGGTGTCATGACTTAGATAACGTAGCTGGTGCTTAGACTGGCTATCTTGTCCACTGTTGTCCAGTGTTTAGCCGATAGCTCAGGTAGTAGTGCCATAAAATTCTAGCAGCAACGGCACGCCAAGGACGCCACTTGTCTGCAATTGCTACCAGTTCTTCAGGTGTTGGACGTAGCGTTAATCCCTTGAGTTTTTGAGTGGCGATCGCCAGTCCTAAATCGCCTTTGGGAAAAACATCAGGGCGTAGCAGCGCCATCAGTAAGTATATATCGACTGTCCAATCTCCAATACCTTTGATGCGCTTTAACTCAGTCCGGATAGTTGTTTCGTCCATTGTCTCTAGGTTCGTGAGGTTAAGCTGACCGCTTGTGATTGCGATCGCTAATGCACGACCGTACAAAATCTTTTGCCGACTAAACCCAATTGTCTTTAATTGAACATCATCGAGAGTAAGAAAATTTTCTGGCGTCAGTGGTACCGCCACTGCACACAAACGGTTAAATACAGCCTTTGCAGCAGCTAAAGATACTTGTTGTTCCAAAATGATACGCAGGAGTGTTGGGAAACCCGCTTCTCTTTCCCACATTGGTGGAGGTCCGAAAGTTTCTAAAATTCGGGCAAAATCGCTGTCGCGATTGGCTAGCTCTATCAAAGCATAACTAAGAGTTTCTTGTGTGAGTGATTCTGACATCAACATAAACACAACAATAAAAATTCGACTTTCAGGCTACCTTATAATTAGCAAGCTAATCAAATTCCTTTTTAACTGTGGTCATACTGCGTCCCTTTGTTGATAAACAGACAATACTGAATTTTGCCAAGCGCTACCCAGAGTTAGACATTGCTTCAATAGAAACTTGTTTGGCTTTTCTACACACCACGGCTGATGTTTATCAAGCCTTAGATGTTCATTTTGCCCGCTACGGTCTTTCGCGGGGGAAATTTACTTTGTTGATGCAATTGTATTTGGCGGACGAGAAAGGGCTAACACCTTCTGAATGTGCTCAACGAGCCGGTGTGACTAAAGCAACAATCACAGGACTTCTTGACGGACTTGAACGAGATGGATTGGTAAGACGCCAACCTGACTCAGAAGACAGGCGAATGCTGCGTTTGCAATTAACAGACAAAGGACGGGGCTTGCTTTCTCAAATGCTTCCAGACCATTTTTGCCGCACCACCGACTTGATGGGGAATCTCACTGAGAGCGAAAAAAAGACACTCATTAAGCTTTTAAACAAAGTACGCACTCGAACCTCAGCAATGCTTGACCCCTAAATAAAATGCTTGTGGATCATTGCTACGTAGTGTAAGCTTTTGATTAGGAACCTAACTATAAACCGCCTAATCAAAATTTGGAAAAATTAATATGAACAAGCTAAGCGTCAAGCAAAAAAACTGGTTGCTAGCTTCTCATGTCGCCTTTGGAGGAATTTGGTTTGGTACTGCTTTATGCATGATTGCTATTGCTTTAAGCAACCGAAACACTCCCAACGGTGATGAACTGTACGCTATCAACTCAGTCATGAAGCTGCTGGATGACTGGGTAATCATCCCCTCTGCCACCTTATCGCTGATAACAGGCGGATTGCTTTGCTGGCTTACGATTTGGGGATTTTTTAAACACTACTGGGTGATCGTCAAGTGGATAGCAACTGTAACACTCATTGTCACTGGCACAATTTGGCTTGGTCCTTGGACAAATGCAATTACCGCCATCTCTGCAGCAGAAAGGATACAAGCACTACAAAATCCGCTGTATGTATTTGACCAGAACGCAGTACTTGTGGGTGCTATTATTCAGACCTCATGCGTTTTAGTCATTATTGGCATTTCAGTCTTGAAGCCTTGGGGAAGGCGAAACATTAAAAAGCAGGAGAAACAGCCAGCTGCTTCTAGTGGCTAGTACAGCGCGGCAGAAATAACTAGACAGTTAAAAATGACCAAAAAGCTGGTTTTATAAGCATTATTCTTGTGGGATGGGCGTCTCGCCCGTCCGTTTCCCTTCTTGTGCAAGTAGTTTTTGTTTGCGTTCAATTCCCCAGTGATAGCCGCCAAGAGTGCCATCAGTTCGCAAGACACGGTGACACGGTACGATGAGTGCTGTTGGATTGGCACCACAAGCAGTACCTACAGCGCGAACTGCGTGAGGTTTACCAATTTCACGGGCGATATCAGCATAGGTGCGCGTTTCCCCATAGGGAATTTTCTGCAAAGCCTGCCAAACTTGTTTTTGAAATGCTGTTCCGCGTATATCAAGCGGCAAATCGAGCTGTGGCGCGTCTCCTGTGATGAAATTGAGGATTGTTTGTAGCCAGTCTCGGTGTAAATTGTCATCACGTAGGATTTGCGCTTGATTGAATTCATTGAGAAGAATACGTTCTAGCTCATCTAGTTCATCACCTAATTTAACGGCACAGATACCTTTCTCGGTTGTTGCCACAAGCAAATATCCTAGAGAACATGGAACGATGGTATAGGCAATATGCATTCCCTTGCCACTGCACCGATAAGTTTTTGGTGTCATTCCAAGTTGCTTGGATGCTTTTTCATACAGTCGGCTACTCGATCCATATCCCGTGTCGTAAAGCGCATGAGCAATTTCTTCCCCTTGTTGAAGACGCTGCTTGAAGCGATCGCTGCGAAGCGCATTTGCATATTGAAACGGCGATAAGCCAATGACTCGCTTGAATTCCCTTTGCAAGTAACTGGGACTCATTTTAAAGTGAGAGGCTAGTTCTGATAGGGTTGGGATGCGATCAATTTGTTCTTCAATGTATCGAGATACTGCCAAGATTTTAGCCTTGGTCAAATTTGGCACTGTTTCATATTGCGGCTGACACCGCTTACAAGGTCGAAAACCTGCAATTTCAGCCTCTTGTGGCGACTGAAAGAAACAAACTTGGTTTCTATTCGGTCTTCGACTAGAACAAGTAGGTCGGCAGTAGATGCCTGTAGAACGGACACCGTAAAAAAGCTTTCCTTCAAAACTGGGGTCTCGATTGAGAACAGCTTGCCAAAGGGTTTCCTCTGTGATTGCAGTCTGTTGTAATTCCATTGATATTCTTTTTCTAAGTAAAACCAGATTAGGCGCATGAACACGCTACGTTCTACCCGATTCTTGCGATCAATATTTAAGCTTCTAGCTGTGGACTTATTAACAGCTTTTATTTTGTCAACAGTAAAAATTAAATCTTCTTAGTAAGAATATTGACTATTTCTGTTACTATGTCATTAGGGTCACTAGGCTTAATTAAGTAAGATTGAAATCCTAATTTGAGAGCAAGGTCGCGACCTTCTTCTGAATCCATAGCTGTTAGAGCAATAGCCGGAATCTGATTTTGTGGAGAATTGAGTGTTCGGACTTTACGAATTAACGAATATCCATCCACTTCCGGCATTGCAATGTCAATAATTAAAACATCTGGTACAGATTGTTTGATGACCTCAATCGCTTCCAACGCAGACGTTGCCGTCATTGTTTGAACACCGTAGCTTTCAAGAATAAACGTAGTTAAGACAAGGCTGTCAGCATCATCATCTACTACAACTATTTGTAAACCATCTAATGTCTGAAAATTTGTTATGTCGTCATTAGGATGACGAGTTTCGTTCGTATTTGACACGATAAAATTAGCCTCCTTGATTGCACCCTCAATTACGGAGGAAGTCCTGCTGGGAGCTAGCTGGTAACTAGCTGCCTAGTGGGCATATTTAAGTTCTACTTGTTCATGAAATTCAGCTTATCTAACTTTAGTATTATTTCCTTTGAAAGTCATTAACTTCTCAATCAACTCACGTCTTTTTGACTCAAGATTTGCCAAGCAAAAACCGAGAGCAAGCAAAATATTCTATAAAAAGAGAAATAAAACAACTATCTACCGAAGGAGAATCTGCTTAATCAAGCTAGATATACACAAATAATCTAAATTCTTAAAAAAAAATTGACGCTAAAGACGCAAATAAAGCTTCGCGTCCTTAGCGTCTATGTCCTGCGGACACGCTAATGCTAATGCGGTTCGTTCTCTAATATGTTGGTACCGATGGGTCGATTTCCTTACTCCAAGCAAGAATACCACCCTTCACATTCGTGCCATCAACTCCTGCTTCCTTGAGAATGCCAAGGGCTTTTGCAGAACGCATACCCGATTTACAATGGGCAATCAGGCGATGACCATTGACCAACTCCTTCACCTTAAGCACGCCTTCACCGTTTTCAATGTCCGATAACGGTATCAAGACTGCACCAGGAATTTGGGCAATTTCATACTCGTGCGGGTTACGCACATCTAGCAGCACAAAATCATCTGTACCACTATCGAGCAATTGCTTCAACTGCTGCACTGTGATTTCTGACATTTCCATCTGCTGTTTCTCCTCTTGTGCTTTGGCTTGTGGGATACCGCAGAATTGTTCGTAATCTATCAACTTTTCAATGACTGGGCGGACTGGGTTAGGACGCAGCTTCAACTCCCGGAACTTCATATTGAGAGCATCATACAGCAACAGGCGTCCACTTAAAGTTTCACCCCTACCAAGAATGATTTTGACAGTTTCCGTTGCCTGGATGACGCCAATAATTCCTGGTAAAATTCCTAATACACCACCTTCTGCACACGAAGGAACCATTCCTGGTGGTGGTGGTTCGGGGTAAAGGTCACGATAATTCGGTCCATCCTCGTAGTTAAATACTGTCGCTTGCCCTTCAAAACGGAAAATGGAACCATAGACGTTGGGTTTGTTGAGCAACACGCAAGCATCGTTGACTAGATAACGAGTGGGGAAGTTATCGGTACCATCCACCACGATATCATAAGGTCTAATAATGTCGAGGGCGTTTTCTGAAGTCAGGCGAGTTTCGTACAAATCAACCTGACAATACGGATTAATCTCTAGAATGCGATTCTTTGCAGATTCAATCTTAGGTTTACCCACCCAAGATGTACCGTGAATGACTTGGCGTTGCAAGTTGGAAGTATCGACAACATCGAAATCAACAATACCGATGCGTCCAATACCCGCCGCAGCCAGATACAGAAGCAGAGGTGAACCGAGTCCACCCGTACCGATACACAGTACGCTAGCAGCTTTCAAGCGTTTTTGTCCCTCCAACCCCACTTCCGGCAAAATTAGGTGGCGGGAGTAACGTTCGTAATCATCTTTGGTTAACTGGATTTCATCCAGATTAGGATTGAGCATAGCAAGTTTGATGAGGAAGAGCGGATTTTTAATCCTACCGAAAAACAATACCCTTTGTGTCTTTTTGTATGACTTGTTCTTAACCTAACTTTTCAATTACTTCTTGCTGAAACTGGTGGGTATCATCCAAAGTCCAACTTTTCATGTCACTAGCTTTGCCATTTTGTACAGAAACAATGATGTAAGAGTATTCTTGCCAAGCAAGCTGGCGGTCATATTCTGAAGGAATCGCTGGATGGTCAGTATGAGAATGATAAATGCCAATGATATTGAGTTTGCAATCGCGTGCCTGTTTCTGTGCCTGCAACATCACTTGAGGTGCGATCGCATACCTTTGCCTTTTACTGTAATCTAACGTGTCATCTCCTGGAAGCTCTGCCGCTGTTTGTGCGTTCCAGGCATTTTCTGTTGGCATCACTTCTACCACAGTTTTGCCCTCGCTTGTCAGATAGCCTAGTATTATACCACAACACTCTTCTGGATAGGTGGTTTCGGCGTGAGTGCTCATGGTTTGTAGGTGTTTTGGGCTGAGTTGGAGAACCATGAAGAATTTTTAACCACAGATGGACGCCGAAGTGGATGGACGCAGGTGACATCCTCCTACGCTGAATCGAAGATTACACCGTAGGCTTCCCAAGAATCACTTCTTAGGTTTCCTGGTTGCTCTATGAGCGAGATTTCGACACTTGCCTAGACTGAGTTGCCTCAATCCCCGGTAGCTCGTCTGCACAGGCAGTTTCCATTCCCGTCTGTCCAACGGTACTAATGAGTTGAATTCCTCGGTTTCTGATATTTTGACCCGCTGCTACGTCCCTATCGGTTTTGTATCCACAATGAGGACAATCATGGATTCTCACACTCAGGTCTTTTTTGACTTCACCACCACACTCAGGACACTGTTGAGAAGTCCCTCTAGCATCAACCTCACTGAAGAACTTTCCACGCTTCCAACACACATACTTGACGATGCCTCTAAACTGTCCAAAGGCAGCATCGAGCATCTGTTTACCAAACATCGCTTTGGCACTGGTTCGATAATCCAGGTCTTCCATGAAAACCATATCGCCAGCATCACAAAGGGCATGAGCTTGTTTGTAGTGAAAATCCTTCCTCGTGTTGTCGATTTTATAGTGAAGTCTGGCTACTTTAAGGCGTTGTTTCTCGTAGTTTTTCGACCTCCGTTGTTTTCTAGACAGTCTGCTTTGCAGCAATTTCAGCGAGCTAAAGCAGCTCTTTAAAAAACTTAGGCGGCTTTACGAAAACACCATCACTGGTTGCCAAAAATTTCTCCAATCCCACGTCAACCCCAATAGGATGACCATGAGGAGTTGGATCTGGAACACTAACATCACATTGCAGGGAGATAGAAGCATACCATCTATCCGCTTTCCTCAAGATTCGCACCTGTTTGACCGCAAACCCTGCTGGGATGGGTCGATGCAAGTTAATGGGGATGGCTCCAATTTTGGGCAGCTTAATATGAAGGTTCGTTACTGGATTTTCCTTAAACTGAGGAAACAGCAACGACTTAAATTGCCCGTACTTCTTAAACCTGGGAAAGCCAAATCCTCTCTCCTGAAAGTACTTCCAAGCTACGTGCAACTGCTTAATCGCGAGCTTACGAACCTGAGAGGGAACCTCACCCAATCTGGGGAATTCCTTCTTGGCTTTGGGCAAGTTGTTAAGCGTATCTGTATTTCGTTCGGAAATTTCAACTCTGGAGAGAGGATATACTCTTTTTCAATGGAGCATCTATCTACCAAACACTTACGACTATCGCACCAATCCTTTATCTGTCGCAGTGCATAGTTGTAAGCGCTGCGACAGATGTCCATCCACTCAATGAGTTGTTGCTCTTGAGCAGTATCCGGATAGATTCGATAGCGGTGCGTGATGGTCAGCATTCCAGTATTATACTGGGTTTACTGACTGCAAATCAACCTCTAAATGTTAATTTAAAGGGCATCGAACCCCATAAATTAATTTGGGGGAGTCCATGTATCCCACACTGAAACATCGGGGGTACTCGCTGCGCTTCGATAAATCCCCCTCGTTTTCAGTGTGGGTCTTATAGCTCCCCCAGTCCCCCACAAAAGATAAATTCTACCTTTGGATTGGCAAAGTTGATTAATAGACATACATTTAGGCTTGTTGACCTCCTGTGTTCGCTGCGAATTGAGAGTCGGAAATGTCAAAAAAAATTTCGTTTGCTAAACTTTTATGTACGAACATTAACGCAATGAGTGTATCCCGCTCAATAGAACTGTTTTTCTTATGTGTCGATTAGTTGGCTACCTTGGCAATAGCATCCAATTAGATGAGTTGCTCTATAAGCAGGAGCATTCCCTCTACAACCAAAGTTACAACCCTCTTGAATTAAAGTCAGGAGTCGTTTGTGCAGACGGGAGCGGTGTAGGTTGGTATGATGAAGCGGGTAAACCATTCATTTACCGCAACACTATCCCGATGTGGAACGACCCGAACCTGAAAGAGTTGAGCCACTACGTACAATCTACTTGTGCGGTGGGCTATGTCCGACTCACTGGAACGGGTGAATCGCTCGATATTAGCAACTGTCAGCCATTTCGCAGTGGCAACCTGTTGTTTGTGCATAATGGCGAGATCACAAATTTTCAACAGACGCTGTATAGACCGATACGTGACCACCTTTCTGATTCCACATACCGTCTCATAAAGGGCATGACTGACTCTGAACACATCTTTGCCCTACTGGTGGAAATGTGGCAGTCGTCTCCAAACAGCACCCTGTTGTCAGCCTTACGTGCCACGCTACAAAAATTGACGCACCTGGCTAAAGAACACGACACTAGCTTTAGTGCCAATGTCATTGTCAGTGATGGTCAAGCAATCGCGGCAAGTCGCTACGCCTACGGCATACAAGCCCCTACTCTTTATTGGTCTTGCGATGATGCAAACCACCCGACCCGAGTTACTATTGCCTCTGAACCCTTATCAGACCAAAATTGGACACCTTTTCCCGACCAAAGTACCCTGTTTGTTCAAGCGGAGTCATTACAGCCAACGACTTCTTTGATCATGTCTCAGCTTCCGTATTTTTAAGCGAGTCTTTTCTGACCTTCGGCTTTTATTACCTCTGCGTCAAATGGTACACTTTGTTCGTGCTCACGCTTAATGTATGTCCTATCTGAATTTCAGGGTGTAGCTCCTCAAGTTTAAGCTACCGTTAATCTTCCTGTTCACCCCTGATGGATATTGTAATTTCAATGCTCCTCTGGAATTGTCCTAGGCAATAATAGACACTTTACCAGTTTCAATATCGTAACAAGCACCAACGATTTTGAGTTGACCTTTGCGGATGAGTTTAGCCAAAATCGTTGAGCTTTCCTGTAATTTTTCTGCCTGATATTGAATGTTGGCTATAACTGCATTGTCTTGGATGTCGCCTGTTCTCAGCTTGACTCTTTGTACGGCTGGTTTGATCCCTTCAACAACAAAGCCTATTCTGCCAGGAATAGGTTGTTCTTGAAGCGCCTCTGCTACAGCACCACATTTTCTATGACCCAAAACCACAATCAGTTGAGAACCTAATATTGCTGTAGCGTATTCCAAGCTACCTATAACCATATCACTGGCGACATTACCAGCAACTCGCACGACAAACAAATCCCCAAGTCCCTGGTCGAAAATAATTTCCGCTGGTACTCTAGAATCTGCACAGCCAAGTATAGACGCAAAAGGATATTGACCTTTAGCAACCAATCGCAAGCGTTGTAACGATTGGTCAGGGTATTTTCGCTTTTGATGTACAAATCGTTGATTCCCATCGAGTAATCGTTCTAAAGCGTCTTTAGAACTGATGGGATTGGGGTTTGCTGGACTTGCATCAGCAACTGCGGCTTGTAGAGCAACAGCTTGCTGTTTTTGCCAAAGAAGGCTACCGCCAATTGCAAAGCCTCCCACACCTGCAAACTTCATGGCAGTATAGACACTCAGGGGAACCTTTGCAACGCAATGCCTCAAAAAATCACGACGCCTTACAAATCCATTTATTCGACTCATCAGTCTGTCTCAGTTAAGGAAACCCGCCTGACAACAGCTTCTCAAACTCTACAAGGATGTAAGAGTTAGCAAGGACACGGTTTAAGAGTCATTTAATTTTCAGGAGTTACAGCACCTTGCAAGTAAATGAAGTACAACGCGCTTTGTCTAAAAGCTAGAGATAGAGCAAATTTTACTTCTGTGTTCTGAGTTCCTAGCTGCGGAATTCTGCTGTATTAGTAAAAATTTTTGACCAAAGAAGTAGCCAGGAGTCAGAATGAGAGCGCGTGTGTATTCTGTACAACTGCGTGACTTGTGGTGGGTACTCACCGCCCCCACTAATTCGATTCTGAGTTCTGAGTTCTGAGTTCCTAGCTGCGGAATTCTTCTTCTGACTTTTGTTCAATGCGCTTTACCTGCTCCCAGGTACAGTTCGCCTACCTTGGGATCATTCAACAATTCCAAACCAGGACCTGAGATAGCATCGCGCCCAGACTCTAGGACGTATCCTCGATGAGCCATTTCCAAAGCTTTACGGGCGTTTTGCTCTACTAGTACAATCGCGGTACCACTTTGGTTAATTTGTTTTATCTGCTCAAAAACTTGCGTTACTAAGATGGGAGACAAAGCAGCTGAAGGTTCATCTAAAAGCAGTAAGCTGGGTTCCAACATCAAAGCTTTGCCCATTGCTAACATTTGGCGTTCACCACCTGAGAGGGTTCCAGCGCGTTGCTGACGGCGATCGCCAAGCTTGGGGAACATAGTATATATTTTATCTTTGAGTGGTTTCAGGGGAACATTGCGGACGAAAGCGCCCATTTCTAAATTTTCTTCTACGCTGAGGGAGGGGAAGACATTGGCAATTTGCGGTACGTAGCACATTCCCCGCTGAACAATTTGATTCGACTTTAGCCCAGTAATATTCTCGTCTTTGAAGGTAATTGAGCCTGTATGTGGGGTTAAAAGCCCAAAAATGGTTTTCGCTAAGGTAGATTTACCAGCACCATTAGGACCAATCACTGTTACCAATTCTCCCCGTTCCACTCGGAAATTCACACCTTGCAGAATATCCACGTCTTTGATGTATCCAGCGTGGACGTTTTTCACTTCTAGGAGGGGAGACGAATGAGTGAGCGAATCAGACATAATGTCCTTTATTATAAATTCAAAATATAGTTACTTTAAAATACAGTTATTTTGCTCAAAATTAAACGATATAACTATATACCAAGACAAACACAGCGCCAAAATGAAAAAACATAGGTAAAAAACCTATGTCTTAACTTTTATGTCTTAACTTTTATGTTAATGGCTACTGAATTTGAAATTAAGCAGCTTTTGTTTTCTTTCTACGGCTTACGGCAAAGTAGATTCCGAGTAAAGATACAGCTGCTAAGCTTGTAGGTTCTGGAACCTCACGTGGTTTGTCAGAGACAGTAATTCGACCATTGACTACCTCACCATTATCACCTGCCTCTCCAATGTATAAGTACAGTGGACTGGTTGTGGGAATGGGATTTTTGAGGTTAAACACAACTGTTCCACCATCACCTAAACTGACGAATCCAAAAGCATTGGCGTCAGCGGTGGAGTTACCATCAAAATTTTCCAGCGTGGCGAGTGAGTTGTCAATAATACCGCCAGTTACACCAAATAACTCTCCTGGATCGGCAGGAGAACGCTGGGTTCCTGGGGTGAAGAAAGTTCCGGAGGAAGTAAAATCGAAGACGTTTAACCCTGATAAGTTTTTGGCGTCTGTGGCATTGTCAACCAAGACGTTGCTAATCTTGATGGCATCGAAATCAAAACCGGTAAATTTCCCAGATGCACCGCCTATTGCAGTGTTGCTATCAGTGATAGCAATGGAACTGATATCGAAGCCAAGATTGGAGAGATCGGCACGGTAGACACCAGTCATATTAGAATTACCACCTGTTAAGCCTTGTAGCTTTGTAAAATTGAGAGCCAGTGTGCCCGCTGTAGCGCTGTAAGCAGACATCAGGGTCATTGCTACAGTCGCCAGACTTAACGTTAAGATATTGCCTATCAGGGGTACGCTTAACCGTTGCATGAGTTTACCTACGTAGGACAGCTATATTTATGTATACGTAAACGCACCTGCAATTTCCGAACAATAAATATTTTATGTTACTTTTTTAAATCTTTATCCAGTACTATTACTGTAAAAACAGGCAAAATCTTTAAGATGCCTGTTTTTCAAAAATGTTAACCGTTTATACGACTTATCTACGGTGTTTTTTGTAAATCGGGTCGTTCTTCTGGGACGATCGCCCCGGATACTGGACAAACTTGGATACATATGCCACAGTCAATGCAGGTGGCAAAGTCAATCCAGTACCAATCAGTTCCTTTGACGTTTTTGCTAGGACCAGGATGAATGCAAGCTACTGGACAGGCGTCTACGCAATCAGCGATACCTTCACAGACATCAGTAACAATCGTGTGCGGCATAGTTCCCCTCTACTTGGATCAAAATTGCTGTGTTTCTTCAGCTGTATCTAGCGTAGCAACAATACTGAGTCACTAGTCCAGCAGTCATTTGTTCTTAGTCTTTGACTAATGACTCAAGGGTAATCAAGCGATCGTCCGAAGGACGCGGCTTCGCTGATCGCTGGGCAAAAATTGTTTTGGATGTACAAAAAGCTTCATGGGCTAGAAACAGAATTTTCGGTCTGTTTATCCACCAAATGGCAGGATTTGACGTGGTTAAGGCGAAGGAGTTGTACAGCATTCCCCAGAGGTATGAGCCAGTAGCTGCGATCGCCATTGGGTATCCAGGCTTACGCGAAACATTACCAGAACAATACCAACAGCGCCAGTTTTCTCTACGTTCAGCGTAAGCCCATACAGACGTTTGTATTTACGGACATCATTTAACCTAGTAAAATCTAGTAATAAGTACTAGTTTCTACCATGTATCGGGCTATGTCCTGCCCAGCCTCAACCGAAGTCGAGGCATTAACCAAGTCATTGAATGACTTGATAAAAATATTAATTGCACCATTCCAGTCTCTTGGTATTTCATGATTACAGCTAGGACATTTGAACTTTTTGTTCCCACCTAATCTTTCATGAAGATGACCGCATTTTGAGCAAGTGCAAGCTTCGTGTATTCTTCTTGTACTTGATGCACAACGCAATCCCGTTTTAATGCGTGAAATTTCAGAACCTGCTTGAATCTATAGTGCGACCATGTAAGCATATTTCTTGCCGTCTTAGAACGAAGTTTCCGTTTTTTCTTAACGACCATTTGAGATGTTTCAAATGTTGGTAAGAAAATATGCTTGTAATTTTTAGTCAACAATGCTGAAGCTTTACTATGAACTTCGTTAGTGAGATTCCTAATCCTAGTTCTAATTGCTTCAGATTACTTTCTTAACTTCCAACGCAAACGTTTGTTTGCTCTACCTTTAGACTTTGTAATTTGAGATTGAAGTTTATCTAAACGTTGACAGAGAATCGCTACCTTAGATATTAAACCATTTCCAATCTCTAAAATATTTTCACCATCAAACCCAGTTAAAAATGTTCTAACACCTAGGTCGAGTCCAATACAGTTTCTACGTTGGTTAGTTTGTATTTCAAAGGGTATTGCAAAGCAAATAAACCATCTACCTTTATCAAGTAAAATAGTGAATTCTGATGGCATTTCCTCGCACAAAGGCTCAGGGGACATTCGCCTGTGCTTAAGAATTAGGGCTATTAAAACATTGCCGAAAATGTCTGAATTGGGCAATGTTATACCAGCAGTTGTTCCACTGAACGCTATTGAAATCCAAGCTAAAAACCGTTCCTGATTTACAGAAACGGTTAAGAGCAGAGTAACCTGTATTAATTGATTAAGTGCTTGGCTGAATAACTATCTCATCTGTAAGCTTTGTACAGATTTGGGAAGATTTTAACCGACAGCTTGTAACCCCTGTTTATCCAATAGACTTCTCTAGAAATTAGATTTTAGATCAAACACCATAATGGTCTCAAACTTATTTTCCGAGAGGTCTAATACTTTTTTATCAGCAGCCGCTGTAGATAACCACAACGGCAAATGGATTACTCTTTGATCGCTGCTGGTATGTCCTCTTCGATCGCTGCTGGTATGTCCTCTTCGATCGCTGCTGGTATGTCTTCTTCAACCGCTGCTGGTATGTCCTCTTCAATCGCCGATGGTACGTCCTCACCCACAACTTCTTCAGTAGTTTCAGTTGCTGCTGGTACAGTAATACCTTGCTGCTTAGCTAACATCTGTTCCCGATACTTAGCAGCCATTTCCTCTGCTTTGTCATATACCAAATCACGATTCTTAATCATGTCACCTGGTTCGGGTTCCAGTTGCTTGGTGGACAGCGAAATCCGACCACGTTCTGCATCCAAGTCAATGATCATGACTTTCACTTCGTCATTGACATTGAAGACACTATGAGGTGTATCTATATGCTCGTGGGAAATTTCTGAGATGTGCAGTAGACCACTGACGCCGCCAATATCGATAAAGGCACCGTAGGGTTTGATACCGCGCACAGTACCAATCACTACCTCACCAACTTCTAAGCGGTTCATCTTGCGCTCAACCAGCGCTCGACGATGAGATAAAACAAGACGGTTACGCTCTTCGTCTACCTCTAGGAACTTCAACGGCAGTTCTTCGCCTACCAATTCTTCTTTCGGTTTGCGGGTGCTGATATGGGAACCGGGAATAAACCCACGTAATCCTTCTATCCGCACCAAAGCTCCACCTCGATTGGTGGCAAAAACGCCAGAACGCACAGTTGCGTCTTCTGCTTGCAACTGCCTGACGCGTTCCCAGGCTCTCATATACTCAATACGGCGAATCGATAGCGTCAGTTGACCATCTTCGTTTTCATCAGTGAGGATGAAAAATTCCCGCGTTTCGTTCGATTGTAATACTTCTTCCGGGGTATCTACCCGGTTGATAGACATTTCTTGTATAGGTATATATGCTGCTGTTTTAGCACCTATGTCAATCAGAGCGCCGCGTGGCTCTATACTGAAAACTGTACCTGGTACTATATCACCTGGGCTAAAATGATAATCGTACTTATCTAGTAGAGCGGCGAAATCGTCGTGTGTAAATCCAATTTCAGGAGCGGTTAATTTCTGATTGACCATGCTGATTGTTTCCCGGTTATTATTCTCCGTAAAGGTTATGCCTCCTCGCGATGTATATGCAAGAGCCGAATGGCCATTCCACACCTACATCCTTTTTCATACTAGCGCAGAAAAGCTGATCTGAACACAGAACCTTCCAGATCGTACATTATATCATAATTCATCTATTCTTTTATCTTAGTCAATAGTTAATTATCAATAATTGCTGCATTCACTTTTCTTTTTACGGTCAGGGCGCAAGACCGCCTTGCGCCCCTACGTCCGGTGCTAGTTAACACCTCATCCCGGTCGGGAACTTGGTGACTTACTTCTCTTTCCTTTCAATGCGAGGAGGTTCGCGGAAGGCGATCGCAAAGAAGAGAGTTCCTATTGCCAAAGTCAAAATTAAGATGTAAGCAACGCTTTCCATAGCTTTAATTCCTGCCGATTTACCCACCAGTATTAGTGTACCAAGCTACAGGAAAGAATGGTCTAGGGAATTGGGGGGTTAGGGATTGGGGATGAGGAAGAATTCTTCCCCTTTCCAGTTGCCACGACCTACTCCCTCTCATTAGACCATTCTTAACTTTTCGCTACAAATGTTTAGAGAGCTTCCTTCCGGCGGGTTGTCTTGTCACCCACTTTCTGGAACAGACCCCATTCAACTTGTTCTTCGAGATCCGCATCAACACCAGCAAACACATCTCGGTAGATTGTGCGAGCGCCGTGCCAGATGTGACCAAAGAAGAACAGCAGCGCAAATACAGCGTGTCCAAAGGTAAACCAACCTCTGGTACTGGTGCGGAACACACCATCAGAGTTCAAGGTTTCCCGGTCGAATTCAAATATTTCGCCGCCTTGAGCCTTACGGGCGTACTTCTTCACTTCAGCTGGATCTGTGAAAGTTTGACCATCCAAGTCGCCACCGTAGAAGCTAGCAGTAACACCTGATTGCTCAAAGCTATTCTGAGATTCTGCCCGACGGAAAGGAATGTCAGCACGGACAACGCCATCCTTATCGGTCAAAATGACTGGGAAGGTTTCAAAGAAGTTCGGGAGACGACGCACTGTCAACTCACGACCTTCAGCATCTTTGAACACCGCGTGACCTTGCCAAGATTGGGCTATTCCATCACCCTTATTCATCGGACCTGTACGGAATAGACCGCCTTTAGCAGGGCTATTGCCAACGTAATCGTAGAAGGCGAGTTTTTCCGGAATTTGTGACCAAGCGTCAGAAAGGCTTGCACCTTCAGCAACGCTAGCTTGTACACGGCGATCAATCTCTTGCTTGAAGTAACCCTGATCCCACTGATAGCGGGTAGGACCAAACAGTTCGATTGGGGTGGTAGCGTTACCGTACCACATGGTGCCAGCAACAACGAACGCTGCGAAGAAGACAGCAGCAATACTGCTGGATAGTACAGTTTCGATGTTACCCATCCTCAAAGCTTTGTAGAGCCTTTCAGGTGGTCTGACTGTCAGGTGGAATAAACCAGCGATAATACCTACGACACCAGCCGCAATGTGGTGAGCGACGACACCACCCGGGTTAAACGGGTTAAAGCCATCTGGTCCCCACTCCGGTGCCACTGCTTGGACATGACCCGTTATGCCGTAGGCATCAGAAACCCACATTCCTGGTCCAAATAATCCGGTAAGGTGGAAAGCACCAAAACCAAAGCAGAGTAGACCAGACAAGAACAGGTGAATGCCAAACATTTTTGGCAAGTCGAGGGCGGGTTCACCAGTGCGGGGGTCTTGGAACAATTCCAAATCCCAGTAAACCCAGTGCCAAACGGCAGCTAAGAAGAGCAAACCGGAAAGAACGATGTGAGCAGCTGCGACACCTTCAAATGACCAAAAACCGGGATCGGTTGATGGACCGCCAGTAACGTTCCAACCGCCCCAAGATTGGGTGACGCCCAAGCGTGCCATGAAGGGCAGCACGAACATGCCTTGACGCCACATCGGGTTGAGTACTGGGTCGCTGGGGTCATAAATGGCTAGTTCGTACAAAGCCATCGAACCAGCCCAGCCTGCCACCAAGGCTGTATGCATCAAGTGTACAGAAATTAGCCGCCCCGGGTCATTCAGAACAACTGTATGTACTCGGTACCAGGGTAGTCCCATCGACTACGCTCCTCCTCGATGATTTATGTTTACAAAGCAATTTTTCAGTTTTTGTTATTGCCACTGGGATTTATCCACAGCTTTGTCTTATGAGTCAGAGACTGTGGTTAATTTGGCAAGGCTTACTAAGCTAAGGAACTATTATCCCCTAGAGTAGCGATCGCCAAGTGAAAAATGAGAATGTTTAAAAAATTGTAACTTTTGATGGAGCTGTTTGCAAGCCTGTAAACATAAGGATTTACGTAGCTTGACAGTTTCTCAAGCTACGTAACCCAGGCGCTGTGGAGGAGTTGTGAGGTGGAGGTGCGCTTTAAAGTTCTTAACGAGAGCCTTACACCCCTACAGCTAAACGACAGATTCAATGTTTTGCAGCTGGCATCTAGCTGATGCCGTTCCCAAGCGTTCAATAACCTGTTCGGCACTCATCAACCGCTTGAGTACGACTTGACCGATCGCTTGACCAGATTTATTGACTTGTACTTGTGTTGTAGGCTTCACTTCCACGGTTAAAACAACATCTTCAACCCGATAAAGCCACAGCACTTCGTTTTGTTCTACTAGACAGATATTCATTCGCTGAATGTCTGGTTGGCGTCGCCATGCGGTTATCTGCCAAAGTCCATCAGATGCCCAGACTCTGCCAATTGTCCAACCCTCAGATAGAAAGAAGTATTTCACACTTTTAGTCTCGCTATTACGCTCGAAATCTACTAATTTTGATTGTCGTGATAGTGTTCGTCGATTACCCGGTCGCTAAGTATTTTTGCTTGCATTGAGATGCACAGCAGACAAATCCCTAATTTACACCTTTTCGGCTACGCGAAAAGCTTAACAAATCTTTGCACTGGAAAAGTGTAAATTTAAAACAAATTTAGACACTATTTATATGTTTAATTAAATAAAAAATTTTCCGTTATTCAGGAACATTAAACTCTATATCTTGGTCTAATACTCTTTGTTTTTCCAGTAAAGGGTTACATAAAGTTATATTGTTAACTCTTAAGCCAATAAACTTAGCAAAGAAAAAAGGCACACAAGACCACTAGAGGGTTGTCCTAAATTTGGAAATTTTTCCGGCTTTTTGCCAAACATATAGTAAAATGTTTGACCACTAAGTTTAAAAATATCAATGTTATGACCAGGGTTTCCTTGTCCGCGAGACAGTGGAGTCAAATTACTAAATTCTTTTCTTTATTTTGTTTATGTTTACTTTTGGTGGTGAGTTGCTCAAGAAGCCAACAAGTCACGACAACATCATCGAGTTCAGCAAATAGCTTAACAGGGAATGGTCGCATCACTATAGGTACAACGCTAAATCCCCGTACCCTTGATCCAGCGGATGCTTATGAATTGCGATCGCTTGGGTTAGTGTACAACATGAGCGATCGCCTTTACACCTATGAACCAGGAAGCACTGAAGTTAAACCTCAGTTAGCTACGGCTTTACCGAAAGTGAGTCAAGATGGTTTAACATACACAATCCCCGTGCGCCAAGGTGTAGTATTTCATGATGGAACTCCTTTCAACGCCCAAGCAATGGCGTTTAGTCTGGAACGCTTTATCAAAAACGGCGGTAAACCTTCTTTCTTATTAGCAGATATAGTGGCTTCAGTAAAAGCTACTGCTGAGTATGAATTAACGATACAACTGAAAAAACCGTTTGCGGCATTCCCATCGTTGTTGGCGTTTTCCGGCGTTTGTCCTGTTTCTCCCAAAGCTTATGAAATTGGTGCAGAGAAATTTAAGCCAAATATCTTTATTGGTACTGGTCCTTATAAATTAGCCCGGTATGGCACCGATTCCTTACAATTTGATGTATTTGATAAATATTGGGGAGAAAAGCCAGCAAATAAAGGCATCAATTTGCAAATTCTCAGTAGTTCGGCTAACTTGTATAATTCCTTCCGTACAGGTGCTGTCGATGTCGCTTACCTATCTTTAGAACCAGACCAAATTCGCTCGTTAGAAGAAAGTGCTAAAAAAGGTGATTGGCAAGCAATTGCAGCTCAAGGTAGTGTAGTCAGCTATTTAGTTTTAAACCGCAATCAAAAGCCTTTAGATAAACCAGAAGTTCGACAAGCGGTAGCAGCAATGGTTGACCGTCCACTGCTCAATCAACGCGTCTTGCTAGGTCAAGCTAGTCCCTTATATAGCATGGTACCGAAAACGTTTGAGGTTTCCCAGCCATTATTTCAAGATAAATACGGCGATGGCAATGTAGACAAAGCTAAACAATTGTTAACTGCTGCTGGCTTTTCCAAAGAAAATCCTGTCAAGCTACAAATTTGGTATCCTTCCGGTTCTCCTTCTCGCAGTTTGGCAGCACAGCTTTTAAAAGCTTATGCCGATAAATATATGGATGGAATGTTGCAATTTGAAGTCAGTACTGTAGATGGTGCTACCTTTTATAGAGATATATCTAGAAGTTTTTATCCTACTGCGTTGCAGGATTGGTATCCAGATTTTTTGGACGCGGATAATTATATTCAACCGTTTTTAGATTGTAATAAAGGGTCAGACGCGAAGGGATGCGAAAAAGGGGGAAGCCAAACTCTGGGTTCGTTTTACTATAGCGAAACTATGAACAAGCTCATTGGAAACCAACGTCAGGAGCAAAACCCGCAAGCGCGTAAGAAAATTTTTGCAACTATTCAAGCACAAGTAGCAAGTGATGTTCCTTATGTTCCTTTATGGCAAACTAAAGACTATGTATTTGCTCGCAAAGGAGCCAGTGGCATACAACTTGATCCGACTCAAAATTTGATTTACAAAACCATCAAAAAATAGTCAAAAGTTAGTAGTTAGTGGTTAGTAGAAGAACCAACAACTAATGTACAGAGGCGCCATGGCTACAACTATCAAATGTACAGACGCGCCATGGCGCGTCTCTACAACCAACAACTAACATACATATTATGTCTCGTTCTAAAGCCTTACAGTATTACATTATTACTCGGTTGCTTTTAGCTCCGTTAATGCTATTGACTGTCACGACAGTCGTGTTTCTTTTACTACGTGCAACACCAGGAGATCCAGTAGATGCAATTCTTGGCGGACGTGCGCCAGAAAGTGCTAAGGAAGAATTGCGAAAACAACTGGGTTTAAACCTTCCTGTATGGTTACAGTACTTGAATTACATGGGACAATTGCTGCGTCTGGACTTAGGAACTTCTATCGCGAGTCGTGGACAATCTGTTTGGGAGGTGATTGGGCAATATTTCCCAGCAACCGTGGAATTAGCGGTTTGCAGTATGGCGATCGCACTTGTAGTTGGAATTGGGATTGGCATTCTTTCTGCTTCTCGTCCTGGAAGTTCTTTAGATGTTGGAGGACGATTATTTGGTATTATCACCTACTCACTGCCCATGTTTTGGGCTGGGATGATTCTGCAATTGATTTTTGCAGTTCAGTTGAATTGGTTTCCTTTGGGAACGCGCTTTCCTACAACTATGCCAGCCCCACAGGCTATCACTGGTCTATATACAATTGATAGTGTATTAACTGCAAATTTCAGTCAATTTTTCACTGCTTTGCACTATTTAGCGCTTCCTAGTATCACCTTGGGAGTTTTGCTGAGTGGTATTTTTGAGCGAATTGTGCGAGTGAATTTAAAGCAAACTTTGCAAGCAGATTATGTCGAAGCTGCGCGTGCAAGAGGTATTCCTGAAAGAAATATTTTATTTTCTCACGCTTTAAAAAATGCTCTTATTCCGGTAATTACCGTTATGGGGTTGACCTTTGCTTCTTTGTTAGGTGGAGCAATTTTGACTGAAGTCACATTTTCTTGGCCCGGATTGGCAAATAAGTTATATGATGCCATTAATGCGCGGGATTATCCTTTGGTGCAGGGAGTTCTCGTGTTTTTTGCGGGAATTGTGGTCATCGCTAGCATTGTGATTGATATTATCAATGCTTATGTAGATCCAAGGATTAAGTATTAGCAATAGGTGATGAATGCCAGCGTTATCCACATTTTCCCAAAACCTCCTTGATTTAGAGGAAAAAACCACAGATGCACACAGATAAACACAGATGAAGATTTATAGAAATGCTGTTTGATTATTGAAAATAAATTGATTTATAACCCAATACGGTTCAGATAAGACCAGAACCCTTATCAGGACCACAATGTAGAGACGCGCCATCATAATGTAGAGACGCGCCATGGCGCGTCTCTACAGAGAACGCGAATCCCACCAAAAATCCTTAACTGAACCGTATTGACTTATAACCCTTGTTAAACAGCGTTTTGAGCCTCAGTATGCTTTCAAAATTCAAATTTGAGTCCTATATCTGTGTGCATCTGTGTCCATCTGTGGTTCTTATTCTTCAGTGATATGAGTACTAATAACTATCATTAAAAAATGAAAAATCTGGGCGCAGTAGTTTGGTATTTGAGCAAAATACTGGAAGATTTTTTATGTAGAAATTGAGTGCGATGCTCCGAAAGGGAGCCGCCTAAGAGGCGATCGCTCTTGTTATAAGCTGTTGTGCCTTTAATTTACACAATTTGCGGGGACAAGATGCCATTAGTGTCAACAATCACGTTTAAACCTTTATTCCACGTTGATTTACCCCACACGCCAGTCGCCTACGGAGGGAAAGCCGTCATTCGCGCTGGCTCCCCTTAATCCCCTCCCCGAAGTTCGGGGAGGGGAGGTTTTGGCGCAAGACAAAACCGGGGTGGGGTAAAGCGAGAATTGTGGGTAAGATGAGAGCATAATCTAACCTAATTACAACGTTTTCAGCTTAAGTTGACACCTATGGTAAGATGCCCACCCTACAAAAGTTTTATTTAAATCTGGTGTGCAAATTATAGGATTTTCAGCTTACTGGCAAATGCTCACACCCTAGAAGCGTTACTCAGTCATTAAGTGTTATATTCTTCAGTAATTGAATTCTTATAATTGCCCAAATGAGCGGTGCTATTTCTGTAAAAATCCTGTTTTTAGCAGCCGATCCGAGTGATGCTTCTCGGCTACGTTTAGGGCAAGAGTTACGAGATATTAAAAAAAGATTGCGAATAGCCAAAGCGCCAGAAAAATATCAGCTAGAACAGCGAGAGTCAGTTCGTGTAGCGGATATTACCCAAGCCATATTTGATGTTGAGCCTCATATTATACATTTTTCCGGGCATGGCACAAGTCAGGGAGAGCTTTGCTTTGAGAATGAAGTGGGCATAGTTCAGTCAGTGCAGCCTGATGCTTTGGCAGCAATGTTTGAGTTGTTCGCACAGCACGTAAATTGTGTGGTGCTGAATGCTTGCTACTCTGAAATTCAGGCAAAGGCGATCGCCGAACATATCCCGTTTGTAATTGGGATGAATGACGCAATTGGCGATCAAGCTGCGATCGCCTTTGCTGTTGGTTTTTACACAGCATTAGCGGCAAATCGTTCGATTGAAGATGCTTATAAGTTTGGCTGTGTAGAGATTCGACTACAAGGTATTCCAGAACATCTCAAACCAGTTATTTATGTAAAAAAAGACCTAATTCCTGCTTCAAAACCGAGAACAGAAAGGGTAATTCCCAACCCCTTCATTCCCCAGCATGGCAGAAAAGACCTAATTCCTGCTTCAAAACCGAGAACAGAAAGGGCAATTCCCAATCCCTTCATTCCCCAGCATGGCAGAGTAGAAGATACACAACGGTTCTTTGGACGAGAAAGGGAAATGCAGCGGGTGTTTGAGGTGCTTAACAGTGGAAGTAGTGTTGCTTTGATAGGAGAAGAAGGTATTGGCAAATCCTCATTACTGTGGGCAATTTGCCAACAAGCGAAAAATCGCCTGCAACCGTTGCCTCAGTCAGTTTTTCTAGATTTGAATTATATAGATAATGAAGAAGACTTTTACAGCGCGTTGTGTCACGAGGTGGGTATCGCGCAAAGCACAGGGTATATCTTAACCCGGAATTTGCGACAGCATAAAAATAAAGTGCTGCTGGCTTTAGACAATGTGGGGAAAATGACTTGGCAGGGATTTACCCGTGGAGTCAGGGATAGGTTGCGCAGTTTAGCTGAGGGAAACAATGCGCCGCTAAAGTTGATTTTAGCTGCGACTGAACCACTCAACTATTTGTTTAATGTTGGTGTTAACAGTTGTGACACCGCTGGTGTTTAGTTGGCTTCTTCAACAACCAGGCGTTCATGTTAATTGCTTAGGTGTGGCGTTAGGCGTGGCGTTAGGGGTGGCGTTTGGCGTGGCGGGCGGCGTGGCGGGCGGCGTGGCGTTAGGGGTGGCGTTTGGCGTGGCGAGCGGCGTGCTGTTTAGCGTGCTGTTTAGCGTGCTGTTTAGCGTGCTGTTAGGCGTGGCGAGCGGCGTGCTGTTAGGCGTGGCGAGCGGCATGGTGCCGGGGGGCGCCGCGCTGTTAGGCGTGGCGTTAGGCGTGCTGTTTGGCGTGCTGTTTGGCGTGCTGTTTGGCGTGCTGTTTGGCGTGCAGTTTGGCGTGCAGTTTGGCGTGCTGTTAGGCGTGGCGTTAGGCGTGGGGATACTCCGTCCGGAAAATTGGCTTTTGGGTTTACCTCTTGTTGTGCGGTTCCCCCACAATAGACAATGGCAAATTCCCCGTGTTACCACACTCCCCCTTTACTCCCTGTCTTCTCGGTTGAAAAATTGGCTGCGTCAAGACTGGGAGACTGGTTTGCACAATGCCAACCAACTGGTGGCTTACACTCTTCAGGGACTTCCCGTGATTCAAGCTGTTAATCTGGTGCTGGCGGAAATCCCTCCAGAGCAAGTTGTCTTTCGTATCGTTCAGCTAGCTGAAGATCCTTTTGATTGGCAACTCGTGCGTTTTTCCTCAGCTTCTTTAAATGAAACGCTCAAGTTAAGGTTTGTCAAAAGTTTCTTCTCTTTCCGGTGGTTCTTTTTCTTGTCTCGTCCTTGGACAGAAGAATTCCAAGCTCGTTTAGAAGAATTCCAAGCTCGTTTGTTCACAGACACTCGCTTAGACACTCCCGCCCGTGCTACTGCGGCTGGTTTTTGGTATCTGCACGAAAAACAACCAGCGAAAGCTGAGGAGGCTTTTGCAGTCGTGCGTTCTCTCCTCTACGGTGAGGAAATGTTCACCCTCGCCCGAACTCTAGCAGCCTTTAACAAAGCAAAGGAACCAGACACGATCGCTGCTGTTGAAATTCCTCCCTTTCCACAAGAACCTCTGCTGCGTCCAGTCACCTGGCAAACTCTCACATCTCTACGTTCTGTCGTTGAAAGTGCCAAGATTATACAGCGTAGTCAGTCTGCTTATCAACGTTCCTTAGCCCTCAACCGCGCTTTAGGGGAACTCACAGAAATTCTAGATAATCCTGATACTCTACCGCAAGCAGAACGCGGGTTAATTGTGGACATTGCCCAGACTTGGAGAAAAGCCTTCGAGGGGATAGCCAAGGAAGTCGGGAAAATTTCCATCACCAAGCTTGTCCTTAACCCTTATGTTGTCGGTCCTCCAGTAGAAGCAGAACTGTTTGTTGGGCGAGAAGATGTGATGAGACAGCTAGAGGAGTTGTGGGTGAGAAGTTCTCAACTCCAGTCTGTCGTTATCTACGGTCACAGGCGGATGGGCAAAACCTCTATTCTGCGGAATGTCGCCAGTTTTGTAGAAGCAGGTGTACAAGTAGCGTATGTCAACCTCTTAGAAGTTGCAGATGCTCCCCAAGGAGTTGTAGAAGTGCTGATGGCGATTTGTGATGCCATTTCTGAAGTGATGCAAATTCCACCTCCAAGCAATGAGGATTTGCTGAGTCTTCCGCAACCAACGTTTAGAAGATACTTGACACAGGTGGAGGGAGAACTAGGGACTAAGGGTTTGATTATTGCCTTAGACGAGTTCGAGAAAATTGAGGAACTGATTTCGGCGGGAAAAATCCCTGTAGATTTTATGGGGTATCTCCGGGGGTTGACGCAGAAAAGCTCTAAAATCGCCTTTGTTCTGGCAGGTTTACACACCTTGGAGGAGATGACAGCAGATTACTTTCAACCTTTCTACGCCAGTGTCATCACAATCAAAGTTGGTTTTATGGAAGCTGGGGCTACTCACCAGATTCTTGCAAATCCAGCTATTGAAGACTTTCCCCTCGACTACACGCCGGATGCTTTAGATAAAATCTACGAACTCACCCACGGACAACCTTATTTAGTACAGCTTGTTGGTTTCCAACTCGTCCGCCATTACAATGACGAGGTTTTTAACACAGGACGCGCCCGAGATCATATCTTTAAAATAGAGGAGGTCGAGGCTGTTGTCAACGACTCTGAGTTTTTCCAGCGGGGACGCTACTATTTTGATGGCGTTTGGGGTCAGGCGGCGCGGGGTGCTGTTGGTCAACAAGCGATACTTAGGGCTTTAGCACCATCACCAGAAGGGCTAACTATTGAAGCGTTATCTCAAAGTACAAATATAGAAATTGTCGCTTTACAAGAAGCGCTCAATACTCTAAAGCGTCATGATGTCGTTGAAGAAATTGAGGGACGCTGGCACATTATTGTAGAACTCTTTCGCCGCTGGGTCTTACAAGAAATAAGCTGAAAGCCCCGCGCTTTTAAGCCGGGGATGAAAGCTATGACGCAGGCATAAGAGCTGCCGTAGTACAATTAATTTGTGCTATCCAGTAGGAATAACCGCAGGCACAAAGAACTGACCTAGTACGGAGAAATCCCGGCATATAAGAAACAACGGTCTTTAAGACGACAGTATGACTACATCACTGCAAGCAATGGCAGGTCAGGGAGTGTTCCACAATTTTTGGCAAGTGCGGACTCGCGAAGCGAAGCGGTTCCTTTTAGGAACTACAAGGCACGAAAATCGAAACAAAAGTAGAGCCACAGGTAGTTTCATCTATCCAAGGGTCGTAGGGTGGATTTGACCCCACCACTCGAAAGAGACAAAACTAAAAAGTGGAAAGACACGGATGGGTGCCTGTCTTGAAACAACAGTTTGAATCTCCGTGTCTTTAGACCGGAGAGAGGTCAAAATTGTAGAATATTTTTTCTCTAAAAGTGATATTTTTCAGGGACAAAATAGACTCGAAGTGTATTATTGATGGCAGAAGATCCATGACATGGACACCTCTAAGAAAACGGATTAATCAGCTGCCACTTGTTCTCGCTGGACCAATTCTCAGACGCGCTGACAAGAATGTCGTAACTGTATGGGTAGCTTTGAAAGAAAGCCGTACTGTTACTCTAGAAATATTTGATACTAACAAAAGAAGACTATTTAGTGGTAGTAGACAAACAACTCAATTTGGTACTTACTTGCACATAGTTGCTGTCACTGCTAAAACTTCATCAAATATACTTTTGCATGGCGAAAATTATCTTTACAATTTGTATTTTGGTCATGGAGAAACCCTGAGTCAGCCTGGTGTATTAACTCCAGAAGGGTCAATGAAAGACATTACATATCCTCAATACGACTTCCCAAGTTTTGCACTGGTGCCAAGGCGTTTAAATGATTTGCGTCTCATTCACGGTTCTTGTCGCAAGACTCACGGTGAAAGTCTTGATGCACTTGTGACAGTGGACAAAATGATTAGGGAAGCATTAGAACAAGACCCGAAAAAACGACCGCATCAACTCTTCCTTACAGGCGACCAAATCTATGTAGATGATGTGGCTGATGCTTTACTTTTCATGTTAATGGATGCCAGTCAGACACTTTTGGGATGGTCGGAAACATTACCAGATGTCAAAAATCCTGAAGAGTTAAATCCTGGAAAACGTAATATTTTAGCAACACAGACCGCTGGGTTGACAGCAAGCTTTACCAAAATTAACACGCTCTGCTGCCTTGCCAAAAGTCATTTATTCACATTAGGTGAATTTTTGGCAATGTATTTATTTGCTTGGAGTGATGTGCTGTGGACTAAACCCGAAGATTTTCCAACATATGAAGATGTTCATCCCGATGCACCACGATTTGGAAAGGATCGAACTTCATTTAAAGAAGAAATTGGCTATTTACAAGATTTTCAGACAACCCTGAAGGATGTCAGGCGTGCTTTGGCAAATATTCCCACGTACATGATATTTGATGACCATGAAATTACAGATGACTGGTTTTTGAATATGGCGTGGTGCGATCGCGTCCTCAATAAACCTCTTGGTAGACGCGTACTGCAAAATGGTTTACTTGCTTATGCTGTGTGCCAAGCTTGGGGAAACACACCAGAACAGTTTGAACACGGAAAACCAGGAGATGCATTGCTGAAAGCGGTTGAGGCGTGGTCAGCTTCCTTAGGTACAAACGCACAGCAGGAACAAGAAATTACCCTACGCGTTGGTTTGCCATGCGTGGCAGATATTAGAAAAAGTCAGCCCAAGCAAGTCACTCATACAGAAGGTTCTCTGAAATGGCACTACACTGTAACTGGTCCAGAATATGAAGTTTTAGTTCTCGATACGCGCACTTGGCGGGAATTTCCAGGCAAGGACTTTGATTTTCCCGCACTTTTAAGCGCTGAAGGTTGCGATGAACAAATATCAAAAGTCGTTCGCCCACAAAATGCACGGGTGACTTTCGTGATAGCGCCCAGTCCAGTCGTTGGCTTACCGTTTTTAGAAGCTTTACAAAACACAGCTAAAAGTGTTGCAGAACAACTGAATGCTGCGGCTTGGGGTTTTGACCCTGAAGCTTGGGGTTTGGAAGAAACAGCATTTGAAAGGCTGTTTGCCAGACTCGCACTACGGGCATTACCTGCAGGGCAAAGTCGTGTCATTATTCTATCTGGTGATGTTCACTACAGTTTTGCAGCTCGCTTGCAATACTCGGCAATATGTCCTTTCCAAAGTTCTCACTATGTAGAGACGTTGCATCCGAGAGTTCTACAATTGGTTGTTGCCCAGTTTACTAGCAGTTCGCTTAAGAATGAAGCCAAGGGGCTAGGTGGGAGTCATTCATTACATACAAAGGGTTTTGTTCCTTTTAGGATTATCAAATATATACCAACAGTAGAGGTTTTAGGGTGGGAAAACAAAGGAGGAAAGGAACTAGAAATAGGTGTTTCTTATACTTTTGTAGACAACACAGTTCAACATCTTCCTTGGAGGCTCAAAGGTAGTCCGGCGAAAGTAAATTTAGTGCAAGAACGCGATTGCTTTAGAGCATTACAAATTACAAAAAAACCTGAATGGTGGTATCGCATTGATTTTTTATCAGGTAAGCCAGAAGAAATTAAGAAACCGCAACGCTACCATTTTGAGCAATCAAATTCTATCAAAGCACCCTTACCAGGGCAAGACCGCAAGCAGCCTTTACAACAATATCTATCAATGGCAAGAAACTATCGTGATTACCTAGGTAAAAACGGAAAAGGCAAAGAAGTTGTGGGATTAAATAACATCGGTGAGATCACTTTTGAGTTTCTTGATGGTAAAGAGATAGCTGTACAAACTCTGTGGTGGCGATTGGAAAGCTGGGAAAAGGGCAAGCTTTTGCAACCTTTCCCGTTAACGAGATGTGAAGTATCGCTAGTATTTGATGACCAAGATTATCCAATGGATGAAGTCCTGAAGGAAATTAAACCGTGAGTCGTGAAATGTTTTGGAAAAATCCAATTTAAGAGTATTTGGAACCTTAGATGCACGCAGACAAATGCAGAAAAATTCTCTGTGTACATCTCTTGTTTATCTGTGATTTCATTTTAAAAAATGAACTTTTGAAAGAGGTCTAATCCAATACCGTTCAGATAAGACCAGAATCCTTATCAGAAACACAATGTAGAACTCTCGGATGGCGCGTCTCTACACACGTGATTTTTTACACATCAACCTTAACTGAACCGTATTGAGGTCTACTCCACATTTTAGATATTTAGGCATCAGTTTGTAACCAATTCTCTAAACTTAACCCTTCTACTCTCTGCAAATCAGAATCATTAGAAACTAAAATTAAACCACGTGTAATTGCTGTAGCAGCTATCAATATATCAGCATCTTGTATTGGTCTGCCTTTTACTTTTAAATCAGCATGAATTTTGCAGGCTTGTTCAATAATTTCTATATCGTCTAAAAATAAAACTTCATATTTTCGCAAGAAAATATTAAAGTCAGCTAGTTGTTTTGTAGCATTTACAGCAACTAAACCTCTTTTTATCTCGTAGTAAGTTATGCAACTAATAAAAACTTATTCTCCTAGACTAGTACAGAGCGGCGTAAATAGGGCAACCATTTAAAATCCCTAAAAAGTTCAATTTCATAGCCGGGGGATTTCGAGTCATTAGTCATTAGTTATTAGTCCTTAGTATATTTTTTACAAAAATGGTGCTTAATTATACTAATGACTATTGACCAATGACTAAGGCGGCAAGGCGGCAATTCCTCCCCGCTCTAGAAGAGACGGGGAAGAATTGCCGTCTTTTGATAAATTTTCATCTGTCCTGCTGAAGCAGCGCTGCAGGAGGAGCCAGCACTGCAGGCGGGTTTCCCGCCGTAGGTGACTGGCGTTGGTTTCCCGACAGCAGGCGACTGCTGTGCCTCCTGTCTCCTTCGGAGACGCTGCGCGAACGGAGGAGCTGAGTGCCAAAGGCACACGCTTCGCGAACGCTAACGCGTAGCGTCTCCGCAGGAGATACCCGAAGGGTGTACGCAGTTCATGAGGGGTACTTATTGCGTTAACTCTAAATAAATATGCTCTAACCGCACTGGCTGACGAGCAATCGAATCGAGAGGAATGCCATCAAAACGAGATATAATTTCCTTTAATTCTAGTTGTTCTGGCACCCAAAAAGCCAAATCGTGACCATAACGTCGAGGCGTGAAACCATGTTCAATTGCCCGGGCGATCGCCTGTTCCTCTTCTGAAGTCTGGACTATCACAATTTCTTTTGCTGCAATGTTTTTTCTGAGTTCTGCTAGACTCCCCTCAGCCAAAATACGACCACTTTTTAAAATACCAATTTTGTGACAAAGACGTTCAGCTTCATCTAATAAATGAGTCGTCAGCAAAATCGTAATTCCCTGATTTTTCAGTTGTCGAATCAACTCCCAAATTTCATATCGCGCTTCAATATCCAAACCTGTAGTCGGTTCATCCAGAATCACTAACTTTGGCTGATGTACCAATGCAACTGCAATATTCAAGCGCCGCTGCATCCCACCGCTGAGAGTTTCTACCGGGCTTTTTGCTCTATCTAACAGATTCACAGCCTCCAAAGTTGCTTTTACTTGTTGACGACGAGTTTTGGCGTCTAATCCGTAGATTTGAGCAAAAAAATTAAGATTTTCCTCACAAGATAAAGTTTTATATAGTAAATTTTCTTGAGGTGCAATTCCAATGAGTTTTTTTGTTTCTTCTGAAACTGGCTGATTAGAGATTGTAATATATCCACTGTCAGCTTTCAGCAAATTACAAATAATATTAATTGTTGTTGTTTTTCCGGCTCCATTTGCACCCAAGAGACCATAAATTTCCCCATGTTCAATGTACATGGTCAAATCTTGAAGAACTTTTCTTTTCCCGTAAGCCTTATTCAAATTTTTGATTCTTAGCATAGGTTCAAGGATAACTAGAGAGTAGGAAGATAGAGAAAACAGTTATCAGTTACAGCCATACTAAATAGTTTATGAACAAATCTCTTAATTTTTTCTGTTGGCGTCCTTGGCGTCTTGGCGGTTCATACAAAAACCATAATGTTCACGTTTTATCTGGAATTGCTGTATTAGTTTCAGTTATCAATTATCACTGTTGACTGCTTAGTGATAACTAGTTACTGGTTACTGTTAATATCGACTTTTCATAGTCTTTTCTCTACCATCAACATCCGTCGATAAGATAACCATCCACCTACAATCATTAGCAGTGAAAATATTGATAAAAATTGAAAGTGAGAGGCGATATCTGATACTGAATCATCTTGAGCAGATACTCCCAAAAGAGCTTAATTCATGTGATAAATTGGATTAAAATTTGCGATATTTAGTAGTGTTTTAGGAAACAATGAAGTAGGCAAGAATACCCCACCGAGAATTAACAAAGGAACCCCAAAAGCTGCTACCAGAGCGTTAACATCTTCTGTACGACGAGCCAATTGTGTACCCAGAATAAATCCTAACCCTACATAAGCAACTATACTCAGAGAAATAATTATCAGTCCTAAGAAAATAGAACCTTTGAAGGTAGCACCCCAAAATCCAGCAACAGTATAAACGAGCAGTGTTTGCCCAAAGCCAATGCAGCTATGAGCAAGAAAAATTCCTAGAAAATAGGATGTACCACTCAGTGGGGAAATAAAAAGGCGTTTGAGCGTTTGCTGTTCTCGTTCTGCGACTACAGTTGCGACACTACCACCCAAACAGCTAAAAAACAGTGCTGCACCTACCAAAGTTGAAGGCGCAGCATTCTCAAAAGCACGATCCATTGACAATTTTGCCCGTTCTGCCAAAATCATTGCGTTGAGAATTAATATTGAGATTGGAAAAATACTCCAAAAAATCAAGCTGCGTCTTCTTCGTAATAATTCAATTAAAATGCGTTGAGTCACAGCCATTGTTTCACGCCAGTACTTCATATCAAAACCGCTGACCAGTGGTAATTTCAAATCTTATATCTCCCTGGTCGTTAATCCCCAAGTCACCCCGAATTAGCCCAAACGGTGACTTGACTCGCAGTCCTAACCCGTAACCAAACCCACTCCCAGGTTTGCCTCGCAGTACACCCGGTTCCCCTAGCACCGTTTTGCCAGATCCAAAATCCGAGCCGAAGTCAGCAAACACAACTCCTCCGACTGACTGAAGAATCGGGAAACGATATTCCACAGAAACCAAGCCATAACTACGTCCACTGGCGACTTTACCACCTCCGTAGCCTCGTACAGAATTCTGTCCACCCAAATCAAACGCTTCTGCTGGTGGAAACTCCCCAATATTTGTACCAGCTTGCAAATTAAAAGCTAACATTTCTGGATTTTCAGTTGACCGACCATTACCTATCCAGGTGACTGGCACATATAAAATATAGTTTGCCCGCAGTCGGTTGCTGGAAATCTTACCCAGTCCAATCGGAATTGCCTGTTCAGTGCTGAGGGTGAGAAGCGATCCTTGAGTTGGATTGTCACGGCGATCGCGCTGATCTTTACTTATAGCGAACGACACCGTAACCAAATCATCTATGCCAGTACCGCTAACTGAGAGAGGGCTTCCTAATCTATCCACTCGTGCAAGATTATAATCGCGATCGCGAAGGCTAATCCTGGTGTAGTTAAGACCAAAAGCTGTATCCCAGTCATTGAAAGATTTTAAAACTGCTACAGAACCGCCAAATCGTCCTTCCCGCGCTGTGCTACCGTTGGAAAGCTTGATATCATCGTTGAAGGTTCGAGATAAATCTCGTTCACGAAAAACTCTGAAGCTGTAGCCTAGGCGGTTTGGTTGTCCACGACGATAAGGACTCGTGAATTGGCTATCAAACTGAACATCTTTACCACTTACCTGAATGCTGGTATCTATCTGTTCATTAAGACCGTTAATATTTGCATCTTCATAACCCACTTGACCATAAAGCCCAACATCACCGTTATCACCACCGCCGAAGCTTAGAGAAGGGAAGTGACGCTCCTTAATGTCGTAGATGATATTAACACCAGTGTCATCTTCTTGTAGGGAAACATTGACTTCATCTAATGAGTTTAATCTCCGCAGTCGTTGCAAGTCTTTTTGAAGTAAATCCTCACGGAATACTTGACCTGGCTTTAGTTTCAGATTGTCGATGATAAAATCTTTCTGAGTCCGTCCCTCAATCGGTTGACCCTTATCATCGACAAACTTGCCTTTATCATTGAGAAAACGGATCTGGATATCTTTGACAACTCTCTGGGCAACCTCATCAGTCTGGACACTTTTCCCTCTGAGTTTTTCTAGTAAAGGAGGGGTTGACGATGGGGTCAAACTATCTGTTTGCAAGACAGTAGATTCAGAGTTTGCCAGCGCTTGCTGATTTTCCTGGAACACCACCAGCCCCACAATGAAAATGACAACTATTTGAATACGCATAACTAAAACTTTGTCATTACCCACATTTTGGTAACAGTCAAATTCTCACATTACGACAGATCGCCAGGGATTTAAATCGCTCTGGGTTTCATATTATTCTCCGGTAGGATGGCAACAAAGCAATGCTGTTGCGTTTACTTCAGCCTAAAAAGTTCAGCAATTGAATTTGAATGTTGGTCTGTGGACCGGCAACTAGAACCGCACAATCGCCAAACTTGGGCGGACCTGTGAGAATTTTGGGGTTTTGAGAAAAGCCAAACTGTTCAGTGGGGATACCCAATAGATTGCGATTGAGGGTGCCGTCGTTGTTGGCATCATGATAGGCGGCGATCGCATAATTTCCTGATTTTAAGTTTTCAAATTTAACTGTCAGCGGAGCATTTTCTAGTTTGACGCAACGGGCAGCCACCGCGCGATCGCTACTGGTAGGAAATCCTCGCCCACCAGAAAACAGGGTCAGGCAAACTTGCCCACGCTGGTTTTTCAAGCCGTTAATGGTGACGGTGAGGCTACTGTTAGACACTGCTTTTGCACTGGGTAACGCTGTCAAATTTATGACAGCGGTTAAAAGTAAAAAGCTCCATAAAGAACGTTGCATCGTCATTGACTCCTATGTAAAACACTACAAACTATTTACGCAATGGTTTTGTTAAAACAGTGAACAGTACCAGCCGCCGTGGACAGTGGACAGTGAACTGTTAATTGTTAATTGTTAATTCTCAACTGACAACTGACAACTGGTAACTGATAACTGATAACTGATAACTGATAACTGATAACTGGTAACTGTTAAAGCCAGCCCAATTCACTCAACACAATCGCAGTCGCAAATGTGACCCATAGGACAACTGGCATAATCAAAAACGCTGCCGTCTTCGAGATAGCCCATAGGCGAGCGACGGTGAACGAGGCGATCGCTATGGTTCCAAGATTTCCCAAAAACCCACCAATCAAGCTGCCGATAGCCAGCGAATAGAACGCCCAAAGCAGGCAGAATATGATGAGGAGCGTGACCAAAGCTCGCGCTCGTGATGCACCCGTTCCACTACGGGAATTCAACAGCCAACGCGCCGTAGCCATGAGTGCGAAAAGACCTTCCCACACTAGTCCCACTACGTAGCCGGGTGGTTCAAAAGACGGCTTTGTTGCATAGTCAGTGGATCGATTCCAGCCCAACCCAAATATCAACCCGTTCATGACTAAAGCCGCACCGACAGCCAGAAGAACATTGAGAACCAGCGACAGAGCGCCAGGTTTGTTCAATGATGCAAACATGTTGAATTCTCTACATTAATTTGATTGCAATACGGTGACATTTGTTGCTCAAAACGTGCTTGTATGTTGCGATATTCAATAGACCTGTTGCAAAAATGCTTGAATTGTCATGTTTACCGAGTGAGAACATCAGTTATTGACGTTCATAAGACCTCGTGGGAAGTATGGAAACGAGCGCGTCTATGCCTGCGGCACGCTGCGCGAACAGACCTGAGAGGAAATACGACTCGTGCGACTTTAGTCGCTTTGTTCCATTACCGCCTTGGGGTTACTTGAATCGGTGTACTTTTGTAATGTACTTTCGATGGGACAATTACCATCTCAACTCGTTCACCCCTTCGGGTTCGCCAGTTCCCTACGGCGGGAAACCCGCCTTCAGGACTGGACTCACCTGTACGCGTAACGGTTTTGCACTCGATGTGCCTTCCCGAAAGGGAGTAATGTTAGCCTCTCCCAAGGGGAGACGCTGAGCCCTGCGGGCACGCTGCGCGAACGCGAACGACAATGTTAACGGTCGGTAACTATACCAAAGACACTGGCTTAACCCAATAAACTTGTTTAATCCCTGGTTTCTAGAGCTTGGAACTGGCTATGCCTAACGGCACGCTGCGCGAACGCATTGTCCTCGGTAGGAACTTGAACACTTACCGTTAACGTAGTACTCAAGGTACGCGCGTCTGGTCAACTATGGTCAAGTCTTAGGCTAGAAGCCCAGTGTCTTTAGACCTGGGTTGTTGACGTAGTTTCCCTCGTCTGGATTTGCCTACCTATCATTCGTTAGGTATATACAGTATAACCAATAAATCCTTTTTGTCTACCTATCATTCGTTAGGTAAAAACTAAAAAAATTATTCTGGTTCTCACGCTCTGCACTCTAGTGGTTTATCGCATTAATTATGATGGTTGTATGATTTTGTAGTAAGGACTTTAGTCCTAGACTCCAAAAGCGCTCTTTGCGCTCAGGTGCATTCCTATCAAAAAAGACTGCGGTTAACCACTAGTCCGTTTCTACTTGAGGTTTTATTCCATCCAGCAAAACGGAAATTATTTCATTCACTATCACTTCACTCTTAGCAGTATCAGGAAAGTTGCTGACGTAGGGAACGCTCTCAATACAAGACAAAAAGAACCCAGCTAGCATTTTCGGACGAGCGTTATCCCGGATCTCCCCTCGCTCTTGCGCCTCGGCAAAGATCTGTCGAATTGGCTCAAAGATACATTGTTGGGCGCAAGCCGACAGTTTTTTGAGATTGTCCTCGCCTAAAGAGGGCATATCAGTGTGGAACATACTCAAGAAATGGACGGGAGGCTGAGAGAGAAACCACCTAGCAGATGCATGAAGTTGCGATCGCAAGTCACCTCCTGCATCGTGAATTGCCTGCTGTAAACCTGTTCGATGGCGCTCAAACATTCGCTCAGTGACAGCCACAAAAAGTTGCTCCTTGCTGGGAAAGTGATAGTACAACGATGCCTGACGAATTCCCACCTCACGAGCAATATCCCTCATGGTCACTGCATTGTAGCCTCGCGTGCGAAATAGCCGTTCTGCCTCATCGAGAATGCGTGAGCGTCCACTATGAGAGACTTCTTTTGGAGAGGGGGGGTTGTCTGGCAATTTCAAACCTACCTAACGTTTAGTAGTCAATAATCAAATATTATATTAAACTGGCAAATAATCTTTTAGTTTGTTGACTCAATTCTTGTAATTTTCTGTTCCTTCGGCTAGAAACTCGTTGGGTACTAAATTTGATGGTGCAGTATTCTCAATAACTGTAGTTGTTGAGAATTTTGCCCATTATGTCAAAATTATTCCGTTGAAAATTCATCCTGATATTGGAAAAATACTCCAAAATATTAGGCTGTATTTGTGTTGCAACAACTCTATTTAAATGCGTTGAGTTATTGTTTTACGCCAGTACTTCATTGTGAGGAGTTAATTGAGTAACGCATGAGTCAAGTATTTAATTCACCAGAATCATATACCATCTCCCGTCGCGCATTACTGAAATTATTTGGTGTGGGTGCTGCGACAGGAGTCTTGGGATACTCTCGGTTTACTAAGCCAAAACCAACAGTTTTTCAACAAGATACCCTAAACTTGCCACGAATATTAAATCAAAATAAAAGTGTTGTGGTTGTTGGTGCTGGACTTGCAGGTTTGGCTTGTGCTTATGAACTGAGTCAGAGAGGGTTTGCAGTCACATTGTTGGAGAAATCTCCCCAGCTTGGTGGCAAAATTGCCAGTTGGCAAATTGAAGTCAAGGGTGACACTTTCAGGATGGAGCATGGCTTTCATGGCTTTTTTCCTCAGTACTATAATTTGAATAATTTAGTTGCAGAACTTGGTATTTCTGAGAATTTCAAGTCATTAAATTCCTACTCTGTTGTTTACCGCAACAATAAGTATAAACCAGAGGTATTTCGTCCCAGTCATTCCGCTTTCCCTTGGAACATTGTGGATTTAGCTATAGCCTCTCCCAACCGCTTTCAATGGGGCATTAATCTGACAAAATTCAAACACTTGCAAGTCTTCCAAGCGATTGGTGGTTTTGAACGGGAAAAGAATTATCGGCGGTTTGATAATATATCAGTTGCTGATTGGGTAGAGGAAGAATTTCCTAGAGGTTTATACGACTTGTATTTTCTGCCTTTTGCCAAATCTAGTTTGAATGCACCAGACACGATGAGTGTTGCCGAACTTATGCAGTTCTTCCACTTTTATTTTTTTGGCAACCCTGAAGGACTCGCTTTTAATGGCACTAAAGACGATATGGGAACTAGTTTGGTGCAACCTATAGCTAAGGCAGTTGAAAGTAAGGGGGGCAAAATTATTACAGGGGTAGCGGTGAGTGAAATTCAAGCTACACAAGGCAAGATTGATTCACTCAGCTATCAAGTTGGTAATAATACAAACAACGTTCCTTTTTGGGTAAAAGAGAATGCTGATGTAGAACTCTCGGATGGCGCGTCTTTACAATATTTTGGGGCTGCTGATGAAGTATTTGCCCTGCCAAATGGTAGCCAAGAAGCAATTTCTCTCACCTGCACTCACCAAGGTTGTACCGTGAAAATGGCAGAAGATGGCAAGTTTCATTGCCCTTGTCATGGAGCGGTTTTCGCGGCTGATGGTAAAGTGTTGAAAGGTCCGGCACAACGGGATTTAGCAAAATATCAAGTCGTACAGCGCCAAGATGATGGTTTGCAATTGGTAGCAGCAAATCTTGATTCACCATCACCAGAGATAATTACAGCAGATTACTATGTCTTCGCTACTGATGTACCAGGTGTACAGCAGCTGTTTCGGCAAATGAATGGTGATGTTGATCAGGTAGTGCGATCGCGATCGCAAGTGGAAAAATTGAGCCTTGCCGATCCATTCGCTGTATGTCGTTTCTGGTTCGACCGCGATTTTGAGTGGGAACACAGTTATTTTACTTCTTTATCTGGCTATCAGCTCACTGACAGCATCACTCTCTATCATCGTATTCAACAACAATTTATTGAGTGGGCAGAACGCACTAGTGGTAGTGTTGTAGAGTTACACGCTTACTGCTACAAAGAAAAACAATTCCCCACTCAAGAAGCATTGTTGACGACTTTTGAGCAGGAACTTTATGAAATTGTTCCTGAGTTAAAGCAAGCAAAGATGCTGCATCGGGAATTGGTGAATCAAAAGAACTTTTCTGGATATCCCCCGAATAGTTACGCCGAACGCCCAGAAACTAGCACCAATATTCCTAACTTGCTTTTTGCAGGCGATTGGGTAAAAATGCCATTTCCCTGCGGCTTAATGGAACGGGCGGTAAGCAGTGGCTTAGTCGCAGCCAATGAAATTTTACATCGGGAGGGTTTGCAAAGGCGATCGCTGTTGTCAGTCAATCCAGAGGGGCTATTGCAGATTTAAAGCGGAACAAAGAAAAAAGCCCAGGTGGCAAACCTGGGCTTGATTACTAGCTATCTGGCATGAATCAGGGATCGTACAAACTTGCAATGAACAATTAGGTTGTGCAAAAACCTAATTTAAGATTTCAAGAATTCAATTTGTGAATGGGTTTGAATGATTCCTACACGTTAGTGTATCAAAACCATAAATTGCACGATATTCAGTTCTTGCTGAAAATATCTTAAGCTTGCGAAAAGTTCCTCAAGGTCAGATTTTACACCGTTGGTAGCTCAAGATTAGGGCGGGCCGGACAGCCCACCCCACAAAAACTGTAAACAAATTATTTTATCCGAACCGTATTGACACTCCCACGGAAAGACGCGCCGATGGGATTCTTGCTTCATAGGGGACTGGAGTTTTACAACTTCCGGGTTGAAGTCTAACCCGAAGCCGCGCATTCACCGACTGCCCGACGGCGATTGATAGCTGTTTCGCGAAACTCTTGCAACGACTCCCAGTTTGTGCAAGATGCGCGGATTTTTACTACCTTTCTTTGCGGATCAGGAGTTGTCCACTTGACCGTTCGGCTGAGCTCACGGCGAAGCCTACTTCGTTTTTTATTGCGCTTTACTGCTATACATCTACAGTCGCACAATTTAGGTGTTGTGTTCCCAGATATTTGGACTGGGACTCGCACTCCCACGAGTTGTTTTTCATACCACCCTTAAAACAGTGAACAGCTACCTACGCAGTGACGCTTTCTCGGGCTGGTGTGGTTGTACTGACACCAACGCTTTCTGTGCACAGGAGTGTGGTGTTTCCCCCGGAGGATGAAACTGATAACTGATAACTGATAACTGATAACTGGTAACTGTTAAAAGACTTGACATACTCCCCGCACTTTTAGGGCGGGGATTCTAGGCTCAAACAACGATTGCAGGCATTGCCCGTCTTACCGAGTCTAACCCAACAGTTGATGCCCCAACTGCACAAATATTCGCGCGCTGCATTCTCGTCCCTGCCATTTACCGACTGACAGGACGGGCAACGCCACTCTCTGATTGACAAATCCAGTTTTTCTAGAACGTGTCCACAATTAGAGCAAGTTTTACTGGATGGATACCACTGGGAGACGAATATGAGTTGTTTACCTTTCTTCTTAGCAACCCATTCCAGAATTTGCAGGAATTCCCCAAAGGCTAGGTCTGAGATTTTTCGTCCCCAAAGACGTTGCATTGCTTTGAGGTTTAAAGTTTCAAAACAAAGTACATCAAACCTATTAGTTAGGTCGTGAGCTAACTTCCACTCACCTGTCACGCCTAGCATTAGAAATATCCTCATACTTGCGTACTAGATTCTTTCTAGCCCGTTCTCGGTTGGACGAGCCTTTCAACTTTTTGGAGTGCTGTTTACTCGCTTTTTTGATGGCGTTGAGAGACTGTTTAAAGAATTGGGGCGATTCAATTAATGAGCCATTTGAGCAAGTGAGAAATGTCTTGAGTCCGAAGTCAAATCCCGCAATTCTACCAGTCCGTACCTGCATTCAGATTCAGGACAATTGTCAACCACGACAACCATAAACAATTCACCCAAAGGCGTGCGTTTAATGGTTAAAGTTTTGACTATTCCCTCGATTTCCCTAGATTTCCAAAATTGATAAACTCGGTTTCCAATTCGTACCCTATTCCCACCAAGAAACTTATATCCTGCTTGTTTGAGGGTGAACGATTTGTATTTCTTAACCTTCTTGAATCCTGGTGGTCTAACTCCTTTTTTGTTGTATTTAAAAAACAATTGGTATGCGTTTTCGATACGTTGACAGATATCCTGTACTGCCTGAGAACCTACTGATTGCCAGAACGGGTTATGCTTCCGCAACTTGGCTATATGAGATTGAAGTTTTGTGCAACAAAGAGTGTTTACCCCACATCTTGTAGTACCGACTCGGAAGGGCAATGCAATGGTTATACATTACCCCTGCGGCATTAATTGACCGCTTGAGGTATCTATTGCGCTTGTGTGAGTACAACTTAAACTTCAATGTTTTCATGCTACTATTATACACAATAATGCTGTACAATAGTATGAAGAAACGATTAGATTTTAGAGTAGAAGAGTACGAACTTAAAATCCTTGAAGACTACTGCTCCGAAGTTGGCAGAACAAAAACTGATGTACTTAGAGAACTCATCAGAAGTCTAAAGACAAAGAGAAAGCCGTCCTAGAAGGACGGGGCTTTAAACCCGAATTTTCGGTAACACTTTGAAATTCTACATAATTTCAGCGTGTTGCTGGTGGGCTTTCAAACTTCCCGCATTCTTTTGTAAGCAGCTAGAGCTGATCTCTATATGCTTTTGGTGTCATTGACGTGAACTTGCGAAACAATGCGATGAAGTGGCTTGGGCTGCGAAAGCCAACATATTCACAAATCTCGGCAATTGACAATTTTTTCTCTGCCAACAGCATCTTTGCTCGCTCGATTCTGGAATTGATCAGATATTGATGAGGAGTAAAACCCGTTGACTGCTTAAACAAGCGGGCAAAGTGATAAGGACTCATTTCCACCACGCTTGCAAGTTCAGCAACTGTTAACTCGTTCTCCAGATTTTCATTAATGTACTCCAGGGTTCTACACAACTTGTACTTGGGTAGACCACCAGCAAAATCTTGAACGCGTTTCTTGGAGGTAGAATGTTGCTGTAGCAAATAACTCGCGAGCGCCGTTGCTAGTGATTCTCCATAAATACGCCCAGACAAGCATCCAGACTCAAGTTCTGTCTTAAGTGCCAAACCAATATGCTGGATTTGCGGACTAACGACTCCCAAGTTGGGTGCAATCTCAATATGATCTGGATAGTCCAACTCTTGTGCAACTTGAGTGATAATCCCAGGTTGAAGGCGTAGCACAAGAAAGTCACTATCCTCCAAACATGCCCCCTTGCAATTTAAGCCAGGAGGAAGAATTGTTATTTCACCGTGTGTAAAGCGCTTGGTAAGAAGACGCCCATCCCACACCACCTCTGTCCGAGCTGGGCCCTTGAAGTGTATGTTAATGACATAATCTGGTAACAATTGTGGAGGCAACTCGTGTGCCGGCATATGCCAGTACTCGACAAGAATGTTGTTCCACCCAGCTTTCTCACTGGAAAGAATCGGTGTAACTCTATTGGGAGCAGCCTCACCGTTAGAACCCTGAATGTCTATAACTGTGTCTTGTGGCATTGATGTCGCAATTGATACCCGTTTAAACCTGATAACTGCACAGATGGTCAATGATATACTCATGACCAAATAGCCTGACACCCCTCACTTATGCCGCCTAGTCATAATCATATTAACACTTTATAATACTTTATAATATGCTATTTATATAGCCATTAGCTCAACAAACTTGTATGCTGTCTTAGCAGTGTTCGTAACTCACCCTGTAGCTCATCTCACTAGAACTTGAGTCGCTGCTACACATTAGAGATTTTTTCATGACTTCAATACACTGTCATAATTGAAAAACTCCTTTGAGCAAAAAACCAGGTTTTTCTTTACACTTGTAATAGCTAAGTAAATAATAAGTTGCTACCAAAGAAAGAGGAGGAATTCCTTCCTACAGAAGTGGCACAGCCCTGCAATTCATGGGTTAAGTTGAATTAGAAATTATCAAAAGGGAAAAAAGATGAATAAGACGTTGGTAACAACTCTGATGTTTGCATTTTTACTATTGTTTATCATCTCTCCCTTTGCTACTCTTGCAAGTTTGATGCTCCTGTTGTTAGGTGCAGCTTTTTTCTTTCTAATAGGGAATATCTTCCAGGCAATTATCGGTAGCAGTGATACGGACTCTAATTCTTCAGGTTAAGTAGAATAAATTTCTTGTAAAAATCTGGTTTAGGGCTATACAGATAAATTAACGGACGCTTGTACGCCAGTCGCCTCAAGTTGGGAAAGCCCTATGGCTGAGCTTAATTCCCTCCTTTTTAAGCAGGGTTAGGCAGAAGCAAGTCTTATCACCAATCGTATTGGCTTATGCGGAGCCGTGATGCACCCTACTTCATCATATTTTGTCTGTTAAATTTTCTGAGAAACTCTATCAATAAGTTATGTCAATAACTACAAATCGAGTTTTCCGAACCAGAAAAAGTAGTATTAGCCGTAGATTTTATAGTCATAATATCTATTTCGGTAATCATCAATAATGAAGTGACAAAAACCGAATTTACACCGTTTATAGTTCTTAATAACATAAGAATCAAAGCAAAGATTAAAACCTGCAATTAATTGGCAGTACAAATACTACTTATTAGAGGTAGAATCATGACATTAGTTCGTTTGAACCCCTGGCAAGAATTTAACGCAATGCAACGTCAATTCAACCGCTTGTTTGATGAAGCTTTTGTACCAGCCAAGGAGTTTAACAGAAGCTTTATTAGAGTTCCTGCTGCTGAATTGCAAGAAACATCCGATGCGATTCATCTCAAGCTGGAAATTCCAGGAATCGAAGCTAAAGACCTGGATGTGAAAGTCACAGAAAATGCTGTTTCCGTCAGTGGCGATCGCAAGTCAGAAACTAAGACTGAAGACAAAGGTGTGACCAAGAGCGAATTCTACTACGGCAAATTCCAACGTGTCATTCCACTTCCTGCTCGCATTCAAAATACTAATGTCACCGCCGAATATAAGGACGGTATTCTCAATTTGACATTGCCAAAAACTGAAGCTGAGAAGAACAAAGTTGTCAAAGTTAACTTAGACCAATCTGCTGCGTAATTAGGGTAATACAGCCAGAGACTTTAACAGTTACCAGTTATCAGTTATCAGTTATCAGTTATCAGTTTCATCCGCGCATGTTTAAGTCCCCCACCAAGAGCGTGGAAAGCGTTGGTGGCGGGTTTAAATCCCCCACCATAGCAGGCGTTACTGTTCACTGTTCACTGTTCACTGTTTTAATCTCTGGCTATTAGCTTGGCATTTGTAAGTAGATTTAACTCATATCATGTCCGCTTAATTACTTATAATTCCTGCTTTACCTCACCCCAACCCTCTCCTTCTAAAGGAGAGGGTGCCGAAGGCGGGTGAGGTTGTTCGTTTTTTATAAGTGTTTATCCGGACACGATACCAAAGCGCGGTTGCAAGTGAGCGACCGCGCTTTTTTATTAATACCAGTAGTAAGGAAAAGCTGTTCAAGCAGACTACTCAAGTAAAGGTAGAAATTTCCTAATTAGCCCAATAGTGACTCCGGGAAGTTCCAGTTGGGGTGTAAAGCCTACATCGTCGAGATGATAAAAGATGCGAATTGCTTGAGGGTTCATTTGGGCAAGACGGCGTCCTACTTCTGGTCCTGTGAATTCTGACTTTTGTCCCCAAATGATAGCAGTGGGGACGGTCAATTGAGTGATATATAGGGATAAATCAAAGGATAAATCTCCACGTACGAAAGCAAGAGCAGCGTACTCAGCATTAAACTGTTGGGCAGATTGCAAATATGCCTCGACAATTTCAGGATAAACTCGTTCTGCACGAGAAAATTGGCGTTGTTCCAGGTAGCCACGAATGCCAAAACCGCTAGCAACTCCAGTCATGTAAAGCAACCGATCCACACCTGGAATGTTGACAATTTGAGCAGAGAAGCTGCGGCTGTAGTCTTGTCCAAATTCAGCAAGACCTGCTGGTGTTATCAAAATTAAAGACTTGAACAAATCGGGGCGAAGAATCGCAGCGCGAATGGTGAAAGCAGCAGTGAGTCCAGAGGCGATCGCATTAATCGAACCATTGCCAGTCTTCTCTATAAACTCGATAATGCTCCTAATGTAGTCATCGATATGATAACTTCGAGCCGGATGGTCAGAGCGTCCCCATCCAACCAAATCTGGCGCTATGATTCGATAGTCTGTAGCAAATGCTGGATAAACTTTAGACCACTCGTAGGCAGAAGAACCGCCACCAAACGCGTGTAGGAAAAGTAATGTCCTATCGCTTGATTGGTCAACATCTGTGTCAGACCACGGTTTCCCAACAGCAGTGTAGTATACCATTCTTCCTAGCGCGGTCATCACGTATTTCTCACCAAACCCAGGAGGCAAAAACATAGGAATACCTCATATGCTGCATTATTATTTCAATCGTGGAGACCATAACCAGAAATTTGCATCACTCTAAAGGTCAATTTAGTAGTAGTTCATGGGGGTAATTAAAGTTTTCAAATCATCTGTGTGTATCTGCGAGTCTTATCGACGACAATTAATCTGTTACCCCGCAGCTGCTCAAGAAAGGGTCAGCACCCCTGCCTAAAGCCTAGGGGCTTCTAGCCTCAAGTCTGGTGGATTAGCTGACCCGACTAAGTACCTCGTGTACTACGTTATTGGCAAGTGTTCAAGTTCTCACTCCGGGATGCGAAGCCAGTCTCGGACTCTGAAACCGGACGATTAAACAAGTTTAGAGGGTTAAGCCAGTGTCGTCTGGAAAGTACCGACCAATAACATTGTCTAGGCTAACTTAACCGCGAAAGCGAGGCTCATTTGAGCAAAACCATTATGCGTACAGGGTGAAAGATATCAGTTCATAATTGCCTGAACGAAAGTAGATTGCAATACTACACGGTATTGAGTAACCCCAAGGCGGTAATGGAAAGGCTAATAAGACATAACCGTGGTCTAAAGACACACGGTTTCCACACTCCCGCGAAGTTTTAGATGAATATGTTTTCTGAAGAAGTCTTCGTCTTTGCTGCATCTTTTGCCCAACAGCGGCTGTGGTTCCTCGACCAGTTGATACCGGGCAATGCTCTTTATAATGTGCCAACAGTCATTCGTTTGACAGGGAGGCTCAACTTAGCTGCATTAGAACAAACGTTTAACGAAATCGTGCGTCGCCACGAAGTTTTACGCACCACATTTAAAGTGCTGGAGGGGCAACCCGTGCAGGCAATTCCTGCGGAAAGCTGCGAAGCCGCGCCCTCCTTAACCATACCCCTTTCTCTATTAGACCTGCGGCAGTTACCGGTAGACGAACGGGAGGCGCAAGCAAAGTCCATCGTTACCGCAGAGGTAGAACGTCCTTTCGATTTGTCCTCTGGACCATTGCTGCGAGTCATGCTGCTACAGCGATCGCAGACAGAACATATTCTCGTCCTGAATATGCACCATATTATCTGTGACGATTGGTCTATTGGCGTAGTGATTCGGGAACTGGGAACGCTGTACACAGCTTTTGCACAAAACCAGGCTTCCCCTCTACCGGAACTGCCTCTCCAGTACGCCGACTTTGCCCAATGGCAGCGCGAGTGGTTACAAGGAGAAGTGCTACAAACCCAGTTAGCTTATTGGCAGCAGCAATTAAACGGTATTTCTATGCTGCATCTACCTACAGACAGACCGAGACCAAGTATACAAAGCTATCAAGGAGCAACACAATTTCTAGAGTTACCGAAAAAATTATGTGATGCACTTGTGACGCTTTCCCAGCAAGAAGGCGTCACCTTATTTATGACGCTGCTGGCAGCATTTCAGACGTTACTTTACCGATACACGCACCAGGAAGATATTGCGGTGGGTTCGCCAATTGCTAACCGTAATCGTAGTGAAATTGAAGTGCTAATTGGTTTTTTTGTCAATAGTTTGGTGCTACGTAGTAACTTATCTGGAAACCCAACTTTTCGAGAGCTGCTAGTCAGAGTACGGGAGGTAACACTAGGAGCATATAGTCACCAAGATTTGCCTTTTGAAAAGCTCGTTGAGGAACTGCATCCAGAGCGAAATTTGAGCCACCATCCGTTATTTCAAGTGGTGTTTGGTTTCGAGAATGCACCAATGTCAGCGCTAGAATTGCCTGGTTTAGTGCCTAGCTTTATAAATATTGATTTTAAAACAACACGCTTTGATTTGGAGTTGCACCTATGGAAGTGTTCTGAGGATTTCCGGAGCCTATGGGGCGCAAACTGGGAGCATTCCGAGGGTATTAGAGGCGTAATGGTATACAACACCGATTTATTTGATAAAGCTACCATTAGCCGAATGCTGAAACATTTTAAAACATTGTTAGAAGGTATTGTTTCTCATCCAGAACAACGCATAGCAAATCTACCGCTATTAAGCGAAGGTGAGCTACATCAGGTATTAGTGGAATGGAATAACACCCATTCCGATTATCCACAAGATAAGTGTATCCATCAATTGTTTGAAAATCAGGTAAAGCAGAACCCTGATGCTATAGCAGTCATATATGAAGATGTAGAGACGTTGCATCCGAGAGTTCTACATATGACCTATAGAGACTTGAATATTCGCAGCAATCAACTAGCGCACCACTTACAAAAATTGGGTGTAGGTGCTGACGTTTTAGTAGGCATTTGTCTAGAGCCTTCACCAGAAATGATAGTTGGGTTGCTCGGCATCCTGAAAGCAGGGGGAGCTTATGTACCTCTAGATTCTAGCTATCCGCAAGAACGCTTGAACTTCATGCTGGAAGATGCACAAGTTCCAGTCTTGCTAACTCAAGAAAAGTTACTCAAGCATTTTGAAGCTTTCTCAAACCGAATTGTTTACATAGATAAAGACAGGGAAATTATTGCCCAACAAAGCGAAGAAAACCCAACTAGCAGGTTGACCAGTGATAACTTAGCGTATGTCATTTACACTTCTGGTTCTACAGGAAAGCCTAAAGGAGTTGCTGTAACTCACAAAGCTGTGAATCGGTTGGTATGCAACACGAACTATGTAAAATTGGAAAGAACTGATAAAATTGCCCAAGCCTCAAACACTTCCTTTGATGCTGCCACTTTCGAGATTTGGGGAGCGCTCCTTAATGGTGCTCAACTTATTGGAATTTGCAAAGATGTCATAATTTCGCCTCACGAATTTGCATTACAATTACGACAAAAAGGCATCAGCGTTTTGTTTTTGACGACTGCCTTATTCCAACAGATTGCCAGAGACGTTCCGCAAGCTTTTGCTTCGTTACGAGGCTTGCTATTTGGTGGTGAAACTGTTGATATAAGATGGGTGAAAAAGGTTTTTAAACATGGTTCCCCAAAGCAATTGATTCATGTTTATGGACCTACAGAAAATACAACTTTTTCTTCTTATTACTGTGTGGAAGAATTACCAGAATCAGCTACATCTATTCCCATTGGTCGCCCCATTACGAACACACAGATTTATCTGCTGGATGCTGATTTACAGCCTCTACCCATTGGCATTGTCGGCGAGTTGTACATCGGTGGTGATGGACTAGCGCGAGAATATCTCAACCACCCTGAGTTAACTGCTGAACGCTTCATTCCCAATCCTTTTACTAGTAAACCAGAAGCGCGTCTTTATAAAACTGGTGACTTAGGGCGCTATTTACCAGATGGCAATATTGAATTTTTGGGTCGTATCGATAATCAAGTAAAGATTCGCGGCTTCCGCATTGAGTTAGGAGAAATTGAAGCGGTGCTGACTCAACATCCAGCAGTGGAAGAAACAATAGTCATTGCTACAGAAGATATACCAGGTGACAAGAATTTAGTAGCTTATATTGTTCCCAACCAAGAACAGATACAGACGCAAGAGGCACAAAGCCTTGTGTCCCTACTGCGCGAATTCCTTAAAGAGAAATTACCAGAATACATGGTGCCAAGAGCTTATGTAGTCATAGAATCCCTACCGCTAACACCCAATGGCAAGGTGGATCGCCGTGCCTTACCTGCACCTGATACGCTCATTTTTGATAAACAAAATTATCTAGCGCCAAGGACACACGTTGAAGAGGCGCTGGTGGAAATTTGGGCTAAGGTTTTGGGAAAAGAACAAGTAGGTATCAACGATAATTTCTTTGAATTGGGTGGTCATTCTTTACTCGCAACTCAACTGGTTTCTCGAATACGCGACGCCTTTCAAATAGATGTGACTGTACGTAACTTGTTTGAAGCGCCCACTGTGGTACAGCTTGCTAGGTACGTTGAAACGGTGTGTTGGGCAGCGAAAGCTTTGGATACGACCGGAACTACGGGTCAGGAGCGAGAAGACGTGGAATTTTAAAAAATGGCGTTGCTGATCGAAGGGATGAATTGGTTGCTGGAACCATTGATATTCCGTTCTCAATTAAGCAAAATCATCCCATAATTCAGCAACGCCTAAGCGAAATTTGAAAGAACAGGCTAGCAGCACAGAAGACTATAACGCTAATTCCAAAAATGTTTGTAACACTAATTTCCCTGTAACCCATGTTACTACCAAGCTAAAAGCAACGGAACGGGGTTAGGTGTGGGAGTTTTGGAACGCGAAGCTCCAAGAATGCATAAGTTAATTTTGCTTACATCTATCAAAACATAGTAGGAGGGTGAGAACCCCTGTTCGCGTAGCGTCCCGAAGGGAAGATGTAGTTTGACGCACGGAGGAAAACTACATCTGTGTTTTAAACCAGGGGATGAAACCCGACGATGGCGGGATTTATCCCTTTGTTTCTCTTTCAAAATATTGCCTTACCGCTTCTCTAATTAAGTCATTCATCGACCTCTCTTTTTGTTTGCTTAGTCTTACCAATTCTTCATACTCTTATGAGCGAAAATCTTGCGCTAAATCTACTCATGACAGCATTAATATGTTATATTGATGTCATGGTAGCACAGGATGAAAAACTCCAAAAAACAAACGTGATGCCATACCTACCCTCACAATTGAAGATATGGGGTTGTGTTGAAAAGTCTTTTTAGAGCCATCGACACGTAAAATCTTCATGGTTGGAAGGAAGGAAAGTGCCGCACAGCCTGAAAAGGTCGAGGCGGGTAGGGCTGTCTTACCCTCGTCAACGTGTTTTTGCAAAAAAAAAACATGAGACAACGTTACTCCGTGTGGCTTTTAGCCCAGGTCGTAACAACAGTCTAGAATCCACGTTTTTCAAAGCGTGGAGAGTTCAATAAAAAGATAACCTACCCCGAACAAAGGAGAAAATCATGACTAGCGAATTCCTAGTCGGTGCTTGGACGTACCGCAGCTTCTTGAACATCCCTGACCCAGTCGATGACTTCAACAAACTTCGATTAGGTCAAGGCGAGATGGTATTCGAGGCGGCATCCGAGCCGGGAACGATTCGTGGTCAACTTGCCTTCCGAAGCGCCCCGCCGGAGAAAGATGACCCACGACTCTCACTCCAAGGCTCGATTCAGACGGGCAACCCGTTCTCCCTCCGATTTCAAGGAACTGGCGTGCCGGGAACATCAGCACAGGGGTGGGTGTACGATTACGTCGGTTACTTCGTCCCAAAGTGGCTGGACGGAGAGGGTCAACAGCCCGCTCTGGTGGGAACGGTAATCCGAACCGTTCCCCATGACGAAAGTCCGAGCGGAGTTGTAGGCTCCTTCATTGCTGTTCAACGTGACTTCCCAGAGCCGCGAACCGTCATCCCTCTCCCGGATACAGTTCGAGATATGCTCGCGTCCAAACACCATCGACTTCACCACACCGTCTGGCATAGTGTGCGCGGATTGTGGCTTAATACAAACTCTGAGGTCATGAACGAGGAGAAAAAAAAGGCGATTCGGGAACTCGGATGGCAACCTGGCGGCAAAGAAGAACGACCGGCGGTCGATTCGACGGGTGCCCCGATCATTCGCAATGGCTCGGGTGAGGACTTTCTCTTCATGCACCGGGGTATGATCCAAGAAGTTAATGCAAAGATGAAGGAGTCTGGACAGCAGCCAATCTCTGGATGGGTGACTATTCCTGCCCCTGGACCTGTGGTAGTCGAACCAGACTATGAGGACACATCAAAATCCATTCCGACACCAGGCAATCCAGACGGATTTACTGTTCCACCAGCATGGTTCGATCCGACTGATGAAATTACCAACCGCCGGATAGCCTTGTTAAAGACGGACGGTCACTACTGGTCACGGATGCGCTGGTGGGATAGGGAGTTTAAGAACGAGCAGTACCTAAGTACGCTGACACTTGGAGAACTTGGTGCGCTCATTGAGTTCTCCGTTCACAACGATATGCATATGCGCTGGGCATCAGTACCCCGTCATCCCAAAACTGGCGAACCACTTCCATCTGGGCGTGCTGACCGCGACATCCGTGACTTTTGGGACGACCCAAAGTACGACTTTTTGGGCGAGTTCTACTCGTCTCACGTCAACCCAGTGTTCTGGCGATTGCATGGCTGGGTGGATGACCGAATAAATGACTGGTTTAGAGCACATGAAGCCGCTCACCCAGGTGAGGTTGTAAAGGCTACTGTCCAAGGAGTCGATTGGTTCAAAAAAGGTAAGTGGGTACACACAGATTCGCCTTGGGCAGGTCCCGAACACGACCACGAGCATGGTGGACACAGTGGACATGATGGGGGACATCAGTATGATGTGGAGAAGATGAAGAAAGTTGTGGAGATCTTGTTTGGCCGGTCTCCAGATGACACAAGTGAGAATGCCTTTACTCTGGAGGCACTGCGGGAGATTGCCGTGGGACAACCCCGAACTACTCGATTTACATGGTTCTGATCTCTACCCCTATTAAGCGCTGTGCCAATTAAGTTTTATGCGTTCAGGATAGCTGCGATGGCGTAGCCGCCCGCCCTGTCGGGCTTCGCATCTTTATCTGTTCGCCAGACACGGCGCTCGTTATTCTTAATGGGTTGGGATACCCAAAAACCATCACTAAATCGTTGGTAGAACGTACCAATGAGACTCATGCCAACCCACACACGGTATACGTTGCCGAATGCGTCTGTGGTCGCATCAATCTCGTAATCCTCAATTCAAGTTTTAGCTTGTGCGGTCAAACGAGTTTTAGGCTCACTGTGAAGTGAGCCTTGCTGACTAATGGCTGTTTGCGTCATAATTAAATAAACTTGAAACTGGTTGACGGTAGGCGTTGCGGTTCTTCTTGGCGGGAGAGGCAACGTCTTTCGTTTACTATCTTATATTACACTATTGCCAACCGTCAACCAGTTATCGTAAAATGACTATATTGGTACAGAAATGGACATGAAAAAGTTACGAGAAAGGCAAAAACTCAGAACAGTTGACGTTGCAAGCTCTATTGGAATAGGTGAGTCAACAGTAAGGAACTGGGAAAAAGGACGTACTATTCCAAAACTCAGAATCGACCAATTTAATAAGCTTCTACAGCTATATCAGTGCAGCTTTGAGGAATTGACAGAAGCTGTTGAAAACATAAATAAAGCTTCGGTCGCCGACGGAGGAGCTTAAGGCGAATTAGCTATACCTTACGCCACAGTGCTTACAGTATCGAAAGGTTTGTTATATGCCAAAAAAGAAAAAACAATTGGTAAAACAGCAACGACAGAAGCGTAAAGAGGTTATCTCCAAATTAAGTCCATCTGAGCGAGAGGAAAAAGCGCAAGAACTTTTGACCAAAATAAAAAAGTCAAAAGAAGAAATGGAGGAAGCGCAAAACAAGCTTAATGAATTGATTGGTAATTTGGTAGTTGCAAATTTCTCAAAAACTTTACCCGCTTTGAGTTCCACTATTGATGTATTAAGAGAAAAGCATTAAATACTAATGTATATGACGAGCCTGTTGGAAGGTAATGGTAAGGCGTGGGAGAAGGCGCAACAGGAACTTGCAGAATACATGGAAGCGCAATCAGAAGATACTGCACCGACCTTGAAAGTAGGGGACAAAGTGACTGTGGCGGGTCAGGTCGGAACGATTGCGGATTTTGAACGTCGCAGCGCGGCAGTCCCCACCCTCAGCAATTATGCGGGGTGGGGAAGAATAGCGCGGCGATGTAGCGAAGCGGAATCGCCAATTAATCTTTTGGTCTAGGTAATCGCTTAATGTAGTCTCGCAATACTTGCGCCATGCTAATATCTTTTTGATTTGCGTAAGCTTCAAGCTTTCTGTAATCTTCCTCTGTAAGTCTGATTTCCAGTCTTTTATCTCTTGCCATGTTACGTACAAATAACGTACAATTATAAACTAGCGTACAGAGGTCGATTACGCATGGCTACCAAACGAGTTACTTTTAGGCTTTACCCAAATAAAGCTCAAACCAATAAAATGCACTATTGGCGACGGCTTCACAAAGATTTGTACAATGCTTGTGTCGAACATCGCAGAACTTCATACAAAAGGTTCAATAAATCTATAGATTATTTTGACCAGCAAAATTGCCTACCCGAATTTAAGGAATACTGGGAGGAGTACAAAGAACTTGGTAGCCATGCTTTGCAAGATACTGTAAAACGTGTAGATTTTGCGTTCAAGCGGTTCTTTAAACTCAAATCTGGGTATCCAAAATTTAAATCAAGTCGTCATTACAAAGGATGGGCATATCCTTGTGCGTCGGGCTGGAAAGCTTGCACCGATGGTAAAAACGGTTATCTGAAAATAACCAACCTTGGTAATATCAAGATGCGTGGGCAAGCTAGAGATTGGGGTAAGCCTAAAACTTGCACAATTATGTTTAAGCAGGGGTTATGGTATGCTTCAATCACTGTTGATTGTGTTCCAACCCGTCCCCAAACTGATACAGGCGCTGTTGGTTTAGATTTTGGAACTCACCATGCAATTGCTGATTCTAACGGCAATGTAATTGAGAATCCCAGATTTGTTAGAGTTGCTCAAAGCAAAATCAATCAAATAGCTAAAACCAGTCGTAGAAAAAGACCTCCAACAAAAGGAGTTAAAGCTTCGCGACGCTGGAAGAAAGCGAATAAAGCGGTAGCAAAAATACAATCTAAGGTTGCGCGTCAAAGGCAAGACTGGCAACATAAAGTCTCTACACAAATAGTTAGCTGTAATAGCTTGGTAGCGACTGAGAAGTTAAATCTTAAAGGGATGACTCGCAAATCGTCATGTAAGAGGAAACGTCAAAAAGCAGGACTGAATCGTTCGTTGCTTGACGTTGGGATTGGCAACCTCAAAGACTTGATTAAGTATAAAGTTACCGAGGCTGGGGGGTTTTACATTGAGGTTCCTACGGTCAAAGTTAAGCCCTCTCAGACTTGCCCTAATTGTGGTCATCAAAAGAAGAAAATGCTAGCAGAAAGAACACATCATTGCGAAAAGTGCGGCTACCAATGCGATAGAGATGTAGCAGCAGCAATGGTAATGCTCAACTATGCAAGGGGGCAGGAACTGTCCTCTACAGATGCTGATGGGTCAACCTCTACTTGGTGCGGAAGCTTCAAGCAAGTTGCGATAGCGGAAGCGTCAGAAACCGCGACCTCAGCCGAAGGCGGGTCGCGTGTAGTTCATTTGCTTGCAAATCCCCAAGACGGTACAGAACAGATTCAACGACGTGCTGCTATCGAGGACAAGGAGAAAGCAGAAAAGCAATTGGCAAGCCTTTGCTTATAGAGGTGGCGGCGCTCAGTGGCGCAAGTGGTTGATAAGGATATTCGCAACAGCCAAACCAATTGGATATCAATTATTGCTTTCTCCCAGTTTTTGGTTTCCTTAACTAGATCTGCAATACTGCTGGTAAAGTCTCGTTTAAATCCTAAACAGACATTTATCCGGAATCCTATTTTGTACATTTGTAGTTTTGTGGAGATCCAATTTTGTAATTGTTATCATCCCTAGCATCTATGCATATCAGTATCGCAGACGACCTCAAGAAACGATTCCATGCGGCTTGTGCTCTACGGGGGTTGAAGATGAGCCAAGTCGTAGCAGAGCTAATCGAGCAATGGTTAAAAGCTAACGATGCTTCCTCATCTGCTGAATCAAATTCCTTTTAGTACACACTTAGTTGTTTGTCTTAACCAGCTTATGTCTACATGGATCACAGATTGGGTGCTACCACTGCTACAGACGGTCATCAGTAATGTTGCGCTTGCTTATCTAGTTAATCAGTTGCAACCAAGCGCCAATAATAACCAAACTTTTTTACTGATGGCAGTATGTATTGTTGCAATTATTATAATCAACTTTTGGCAATCCAAATCTCAGCAGTCTCAGCAGAATTCTGCACCAGCAAACCAAAATGGGATTGTTGGCTTTTTACCTCTGCTAGGAGGTGTTACCCTTTATTCAATAAGCAACTATCTACCTACTGATATTAGGCAAACAGTTTCTTATATATCCCTGTTTCTGTTTACTGTGGGAACTGTACTACCAGCAGGAATACTTTTACCAAGAAAGTGGCGTCGGCGGCTAATATGGATTATTCCTGGTGCTGGACTGTTCATAACCCTTTATTTTCTTATCAAATCTCAATGGATAGCAGGATTACTGTGGTCTCTGCTGACAGCAATTCTGGTGATACTGGCATTTTTAAGCTCATTTATTTACGGAGTTATAAATCGAGTTTTAGAAAAAATTAAGCAATGGCTGAAACAGATGGAACCGCTTGTTGCTGACATCATTATCAGTAAATTTGGGGAATCAACCTCACAATTTCAAGCCAAATATTATAAAAACTTAGTTTATACTTATCGTACATATCGGACGCAGGGACTAAAAACTCCAGGGGCATTCACACCAGATTTGGAGAAAGTGTTTGTACCACTGCGAATGGCATTAAAAAGTCCAGTTCAAATGTCTTCAGCATTAATCCAAAAAGAAACTACTGGTGATTTAAAAATCTGGGATTTTTTGGCAGAAATTCGTACTACACATACTTATAGGCGCATGGTCATTATTGCCCCTCCAGGGTATGGAAAAACTACACTGTTAGAGCATTTGACACTGGCTTATGCTCAAAATACTCAGCAACAGCAGCATCCTCAAGCGCCAAAACTCATCCCAGTACTATTGTATTTACGGAAGATTCGTAACCAAATTACCAGTCCTCAATCCCCTAATTTGGCACAATTGGTTATAGAAGTTGTTAAAACTGAATCCCAAGAATCTAGCACAAAACTTGACCCATCTCAGCAATGGTTTGAGGACAGGCTCAAGAGTGGTAAATGTTTGGTGATGCTAGATGGGTTGGACGAGGTAGCGGATATAAATCAGCGCCAACGTGTTAGCCAGTGGGTGGACGCGCAGATGAGGGCGTATCCCGAAACAACTTTTCTACTGACTTCTCGACCTTACGGTTATCAAGAGGCTCAACTACAACAGCAGCCATTTTGCCTTGAGGTACAACCTTTTAATCTCAAGCAGATGGAGGAGTTTATAAACAACTGGTATCTGCAAAATGAAGTTATGCGCCAAGCCAGAAAAGAAGATGCAGGCGTACGCGCAGATGCTAAACGAAAGGCTTTTGACTTGATTGAGCGCATCAAGAATAATCCAGCACTAGCAGCAATGGCTCTTAACCCCTTGCTCCTAACGATGATTGCTACAGTTCATGATAACCGAGGTGCACTCCCAGGAGCGCGGGTAGAATTATATGCAGAAATTTGTGAAGTTTTACTGGCAAGACGACAGCAGGTTAAGGGCATTGATTATCCAATTCCACTAAACGCAGCACAAAAGCAATCTGTGCTGCAAGTACTAGCATTGCAGTTAATGCAAAACAAAACCCGTGAATTTACTCCAGATATTGGAGAACAGATAATCCAACAACAATTATCGGCTGTATCAGGCAATAAAGTAGAGACAAATGCTTTTTTCAAGCACATCGAACAGGTCAGCGGGTTGTTATTAGAAAAACAGCAAGGCGTTTACGAATTTGCTCATAAGAGTTTTCAGGAATACTTAGCAGCAGTTGAGGTTCAGGAAACGAACAATGAGCAAATTTTGAGAGATAACATCAATGATTCTTGGTGGGATGAAACTATTCGCTTATATGCCGCTAAGAATGATACCAGTAATCTGATTGAAGCTGCTTTACGCAATCCCACTATCGTGTCTCTCAGCATTGCTTATGATTGCTTGCAAGAAGGTAGAAGTGTAACACCACAAGTCAGACAACAGTTAGAAGAAGTTCTAGAAGCAAATTTGGAATCTTCTAATCCACAATTTTTCCAAATAGCAGCAGAAGTAAAACTCATAAGACAACTGAGTCAGTTAGTACGGATTGATGAAAAGTTAGAAATTGATAACAGCTACATTACCTGTGCTCAATATCAGCTATTTCTTGACTATACTGGTGAAGCTCTTCAACCTCAACATTGGCAAAACAATAGATTTCCTGTTGGACATGCCAAAAAACCGATTACTGGAGTAAGTTGGGAAAACGCAAATCGATTCTGCGTATGGCTAAAATCATGGAGTGAAAAGCAAGGGCTTAGTACTCCGATTGGTGAATTGGCGACCCATTACAGATTACTGACAGAAGAAGAAAGAAACCAGCATTCTATCAATGATGATAAACTCTTTGCAGACAGTGGAATTCGCTTGCTTAGGTTTAAAATACCTTCTAGATACAATCAACTTGCTCATGACCTGTTGAGCGGTGAGTGGCAAAAAGCTGACGAAGAAACATATCAGGTAATGCTCAAAGTTGCTGGTAGAAAAAGTCAAGGTTATTTAGACGAAGAAGACATAGAAAACTTCCCCTGTGATGACCTCCGCATCATCGACAATCTCTGGGTATATGCCAGCAAGGGACACTTTGGTTTTAGTGTTCAGAAGAAGATTTATCAAGAACTGGGGGGTACAAAAAGATATAATGAGAAAATATGGAATACCTTTGGTGATAGAGTAGGTTGGCGTAAAGGAGGAAGCTGGGTGGATTTGGGGAGTATAACGTTTTCGATAAGTGCTGGTAAGGGACATCTCCCGCTAACGTTTTTCGTTTTTGTGAGAAGGGACATCTCCCGGGAGGGAGGGGGTGGGGTTAATATCGCTACGCGCCATCTCTTCTCTCGCGCAGAGACTTGTAGACTGTAACATATCCTGAGTTCAGCCTTTATAAAGATTTTTTAACTAAAGCACTTTCTACGAAAACATAAGCATTTCACCGATTTCGATACCTGGCACCAATCAGTTATCAGTTATCAGTTATCAGTTACCAGTTATCAGTTATCAGTTACCAGTTATCAGTTACCAGTTTTTTGGTCACTGTTTACTGTTCACTGTTTACTGTTTACTGGTCACTGTTCACTGTTTACTGTTTACTGGTCACTGCTTACTGTTCACTGTTCACTGGTCACTGTTCACTGTTCACTGTTCACTGTTCACTGTTAAAACAACTGTGCAGCTATTTTAGGGTCATAACAATTAGCCATCACAAATTTTTCTGCAACTTCTTGGACTTCTGTTGTTAATGGTTCCCACTCAGCCCAAGGTAATCGCAATTGTCCCGGTGATGTCTTTTTCTTCTTACTCTTAATGAGGTTGAGCCGAGATAAGGACGAAAGCGGAAATAGGCACTGAAAATGCTTGTTTTTCGTTGTCTATAATGGCGTTCTGTACAAGAAATTAGCTTTCTTATCAAACCTAAACAGCACAGGGATTTTCAGCCTTAATTTCCGAATCTGCAAACATCTCGGCTCAACCTCTAGTTCCCGTGAAAAGGACTAGTTTTTGATTGGATATAATCCCAGGAACTTGTAAACCGGTGTGAAATGGTATAAGCTGCGTAAAACTTTTTTCAGATCGTTTGCGATACTATTGTGCATAGTTTTTAAAGAAAACGATAGCTGCATAAGCTGCATAGAAATAGTGTTTACATAAATCTAGATATGCAGAAAATATAATTCCAGATTATTGCTGACAAGTTTAAAATTGAATAAAAATTTTGTATTGACTGTGCAAATAGCACAAAACGCGCTGATGGGAGCATTCCAATTTGCAAAACGCCCACAGGCTTGCGCCCTTCAATTCTCAGTCATTTTCAACCCAAGGAATGATTTGTAGGGGATTGTGAATGTGTTAAAACGTCTTGGTCAATTGACAACGAGCAACTAACAACTGTTGCGAAGGGGTGTAATTTTGAACACAATTGAGTTTCTATCTTATCTTCGCAGCTTAGATATTCAAGTATTTGTTGAGGGCGATCGCTTGCGCTGTAACGCCCCTGAAGGAACCCTCACACCAGAATTGCGTGCAGAAATTCAACAGCGCAAAGCAGCAATTATTGAATTTTTAAGAGCAGCTAATTATACTAATAACTACACTTCTACACCCTTCGTACCTATTTCGCGAAACAGGAATCTCCCCCTCTCCTTTGCTCAACAGCGGCTGTGGTTTCTTGACCAATTAGTACCCAACAATCCTTTCTATAACGTTCCAGCAGCATTTCGTCTCACAGGTTCGCTTCATTTGGCAGCGCTGGAACAAACTTTTAACGAAATTGTGCGGCGTCACGAAGCTTTACGTACCACTTTTGCCATAGTGGAAGGGCAACCAGTTCAGGTGATTGCACCTATTTTAAATGTATCCTTAGCAGTCAGAGATTTGCAGCAACTGCCACAAGTCGTAGTAGCACCGACTCCTCGGGATCAACGTGAAAAAGAAGCGCGACGACTCATGACTCAGGAAGCTCAACGACCTTTCAATTTATCAGCTGATCCGTTGCTGCGAGTCACGCTACTGCGGTTGGATGAAGCAGAACATATCTTGGTGCTGAATATGCACCATATTGTCTCTGATGGGTGGTCTATCGGGGTGTTGATTCAGGAAATAGCAGCGCTTTACACAGCTTTTGCTTGTAGATATGTTGCATCCCTTGGTTCTACGCTTCTGCCAGAACTACCCATTCAATATGCAGACTTTGCATACTGGCAGCGTCAATGGCTGCAAGGGGAAGTGTTGGCAAAGCAACTTGGTTACTGGCAAAAGCAGTTGGAAGGCGTTTCGATGCTAAATCTGCCAACGGACAGACCAAGACCAGCACTTCCAACTTACCGGGGTGCAAGGCAATTTCTGCAATTACCAAAAAGTCTGAGCGAAGCGCTAGAAACTCTCTCGCAGCAGGAAGGGGTGACTTTGTTCATGACAATGCTTGCAGCATTTCAGATTTTACTTTATCGCTACACCCAGCAAGAAGATATTGCTGTGGGTTCACCAATTGCCAACCGCAACCGTAGTGAAATAGAAGGGTTAATCGGTTTTTTTGTCAATAGCTTGGTACTGCGTACCGATTTATCAGGGAACCCAACTTTTCGCTCAGTGTTGAGTCGAGTGCGAGACGTAGCTTTAGAAGCTTATGCTCACCAAGATTTGCCTTTTGAAAAGTTGGTGGAAGAACTGCATCCAGAACGCAACTTGAATCAAAATCCCCTGTTTCAGGTAGTGTTTGCGCTCCAAAATGCCCCAATGTCAGCGCTAGAGTTACCTGGGTTAACTCTTAGTCCCTTGCCATTTGATAGTGAAACAACGCGGTTTGATTTGGAGTTTCACCTGTGGGAGCGAACACCTCAAAATGGGTTATGGGTAAATAGCTCAGAAGGCATCAGCGGTTTTGTTATTTACAGCACCGATTTATTTGATGACAGCACCATTACCCGGATGCTGGGACATTTCCAAACGCTGCTAGAAAGTATTGTCGCTCATCCAGAACAACGAATTGCAGATTTACCCTTTTTAAGCGAAGCTGAGCGACATCAGTTGCTAGTGGAATGGAACAATACCCGCGTAGATTATCCTCAAGATAGATGCATTCATCAGCTATTTGAAGCTCAGGTAGAGCAAAATCCTAATGCATTGGCGCTGGTATTTGAAGAGAAAAAAATCACCTATCAGGAATTAAATAAACGCAGCAACCAACTGGCACATTATTTACAAAAACTGGGCGTTGGTGAGGAGGTTTTGGTAGGACTTTGTGTAGAGCGCTCTTTTGATATGGTCATCGGGATGTTGGGGATTCTAAAAGCGGGTGCAGCGTATGTGCCTTTAGATCCCACTTATCCTTCTGAGCGTTTAAGCTTTATGCTTGAAGATGCTCAAGTTGCAGTTATATTAACTCAGCAACGATGGGTAAACCGTCTTGAAACGCAGAATTCACCTTTGATTTGTTTGGATAAAGATTGGGAAGCGATCGCTCAAGAAAGCGAAGATAATTTTACTACCAACATTACAGCAAACAACCTCGCTTATGTCATCTACACTTCTGGCTCAACTGGAAAACCTAAAGGAGTTGAAATTGAACATCGGGCATTATTAAATCTTATCTTTTGGCATCAAAAAACGTTTGCAGTTTCACCGCTTGATCGAGTCACACAAATTGCCGGAGTTGCCTTTGACGCTTGTAGCTGGGAAATTTTGCCTTATCTGAGTGCTGGAGCAAGTATTTATTTCCCAGATGAGGAAACTAGGCTTTCTCCTGAAAAATTGCAAAATTGGATAGTATCAAAAGGAATAACAATTAGCTTTGTCCCAACACCTTTAGCAGAAAAACTTTTATTATTAAATTGGTCGAATCAAGCAGCTTTGCGAATATTACTCACAGGTGGCGACAAACTACATCAATATCCTTTAGCTGAGTCTCATTTTCAAGTTATAAATAATTACGGACCAACAGAGAATACTGTTGTGACAACTTCCGGTCAGGTTTTTGTTAGCAACCAAGCCCAGATAACACCTGCAATTGGTCGTCCCATTGCCAACACACAGCTTTATATACTAGATAAACATTTGCACCCTGTACCCATCGGCGTTCTAGGAGAACTGTACATTGCTGGTGATGGACTGGCGCGAGGCTATTTAAACTCTGCTGATTTAACTGCTAAAAAATTCATTCCTAATCCTTTTAGCAATCAGCCAAAAGCACGTCTTTATAAAACAGGTGATTTAGTTCGCTATCGACAAGATGGTAACATCGAATTTTTAAGTCGCCTCGACGAACAGGTGAAAATTCGGGGCTACCGCATTGAGTTAGGAGAAATTGAAGCGGTGCTGAGTCAGCATCCAGCAGTGCTGCAAACGGTAGTCATGACTCGTGAAAATGAAGGGGAAAAGCGGTTAGCCGCTTATGTGGCGCTCAATGCTGAAGACAACAGTCAACAAGAACAAATCCAACAGACGCCATTGCAGGATGAACAGGTTTTGGAATGGCAAATGCTGTATAACGAAACTTATAATACACCTGCTGCTGATTGCGATCCAACATTCAATATTGTCGGCTGGAATAGCAGTTATACAAATCAGCCAATCCCAGCAGAACAGATGCGCGAGTGGGTGAATAACCAAGTTGATCAAATTCTGGCTTTACAACCCAGCCGAGTGCTAGAGATTGGTTGTGGTACAGGTTTATTGCTGTTTAGAATTGCGCCTCACTGCACTAAATATTCTGGGACAGACTTTTCCCCAGCTTCACTTAACTACATTCAAAAGCAGTTGGCAAATGTAGAGACGCGCCATGGCGCGTCTTTACAACAGGTAACGCTGTTTGAAAAGATGGCTGCTGATTTTCAGGGAGTAGAAGCACAAGCTTTTGATGCAGTGGTTCTCAACTCAGTTGTACAATATTTTCCTAGTATTAATTATCTTATTCGTGTATTAGAAGGTGCTGTTCAGGCTACTGATCCTGGTGGCTTTATCTTCATAGGAGATGTCCGAAGTTTACCGCTGTTGCAAGCTTTCCATGCATCGGTACAACTATATCAAGCTGAACCCTCTCTTACCCGCCACGAGTTGCAGCAACAGGTACAAATGCAAATTTTCCAAGAAACAGAGTTAGTTATTAACCCGGCTTTTTTCACGGCATTAAAGCAGCGGCTTCCCCAAATTAGTCATGTACAAATTCAACTCATGCAGGGTCACTATCACAATGAATTAACTCAGTTTCGTTATAATGTTATTCTTCATATTGGCGGTGAAACTGTTAGTCATCCTGAGAATAATTCAGTGCTGGATTGGTCTGAAAAGAATCTTACAGTATCAACAATACGACAGATATTAGTCGATAAAAAACCAGAAATGTTAGGCATTACTCATGTGCCTAATGCCCGAGTTATGGCAGCAGTTAAAACAGCAGAATGGCTCTCAGGCGCTGAAGATTTTAAAACTGTCGGTCAGATGCGTGAAGCTTTGCAAAAACTCCAAAATTTAGGAGTTGATCCAGAAGATTTTTATGGACTGGCTAATCAACTATCCTACAACGTTGATATTAGCTGGTCAGGTTCGGATAGTGAAGGACGCTACGACGTGGTTCTTGTTAAGCAAGATGCATCAACCCAAAGAAGTATTTTTCCAGATAGCACTAACTCGCGTCCGTGGCAATCTTACGCCAATAATCCCCTACAAGCCAAAGCAGCGCGTAAGTTAGTGCCACAATTGCAGACTTATTTAGCAGAAAAGCTGCCTGAGTACATGGTGCCTTCAGCTTTTGTGGTGCTGGAGTCACTACCTTTGACGCCTAATGGCAAAGTGGATCGCCGCGCCTTAAGAGCATTCGATCCAATTCAGCCACAATTGCCAGGAGGTTATGTTGCGCCTCAGACTGCTGTTGAACAAGTGCTGGTGAGAATTTGGGCTGAGGTTTTGGGAGTTAAGCGTGTGGGTATTCATGATAATTTCTTTACCTTGGGAGGTCATTCCTTACTGGCAACTCAGCTTGTCTCTAGAGTGCGTGACGCTTTTAAAGTGGAGTTGCCTTTGCGTAGCGTATTTGAAGCACCGACAATTGCAGAACTATCTAAGGTGGTTGAAAGTTTGAAAGGTAGTAATGTTGAAAGTAAAGCTCCAGCTTTAGTGCCGCTTTCTCGTGAAAGTCGGCGGATGAGGTTATCATCGTTGAATAAAGAAAGCAAATAGGGAGTTAAGCCGATATTGTGTAAAATAGTACTATATTCTGTTTATTTCTTCTTCCGTTTAGGCTTATTAACCCACCAATTTGCCACTACACCAAAGAATACGGTAGTCAAAAAGCTCCAAAATAGAGATGAGACCAAGGGATGAACTGGATAATTGGGATTAATAACGAAGGGTTTGTCGATATGTTCTGTGACAACACCAGAGACTATTGCGCCACCTCCAAAGGCTGTACCTAATACTTGAAAGGTTTGTTCCAAAGAGCGATCGCGTTTGGTTTGTTCTATCTCGATTATTCCGCGCACGGTGTTGGTTAAGTCTTCTATAATTCTTAAACTAGCGCTGAGGCTGGCACAGTCTTGTTGTATCTGAACTTTGTATTTATTTTTAACAGTTTTAGTAAAATTTTCTAGGCATCTTAAATTAGTATCACCTAATGTACTGTCATTTTGCTGTTTTTCTTTGGCTTTATTTTCAATATCTTTTATAAAGCTTTGATAGTTTTGTAAATTATTGTCTATTGCTAAACGAAGCATTTCTAAATAACTCAGCTTGCTAACATAATCAGATAGTATTGCTATGCTTTGACTCAAAATTTTTTGCAAATCTTGTAATTCTTGTGGGGATATTTTTTGATTCGCAAAGCCGTAATTAACCTTGTTGACTCGATTAATATTCTCTGAAACAGCCTTAAATATTGCTTTGATTTCCGTGGTAAGTTGGCGACTATATGCGTATTCCCAAATAATTTTATTCCGCATATTAAATAATCGTAGCCAATCACCATAAAATTCTGCGGCTACTTCCATATTCCACATATTGGTATAGAGGATAATCAAAACATGAATATTTTCCTCCTCGACATTTTGCCATTTTTGCGGTGGTTTCCAGACTTCAAAAACTGTAGCACCAAGGAATTTTCCTGATTCTAGATTTTGGCATTCAATACCTTCTAAAATCTTGTATGTTTCTTTAGCGATCGCTTCCGGGTCGGGTTTAGTTCCTGGAGCCAGCGAACCGGATACCATCCAAGTTTTTCCGACACTACCATTTTTTATAGCTGCTTGTTGTTTGAGATTTTTGAAAACATCTATTGGTTGAGGATTATTTCTATCGTCAACTGAACAATCGAAAATAAGCCCATAAGTATCGTATAAACGAACTGGATAGTAATACCCTTCTAACTTGTAAGTATCGCTGGTGTTTGTAAAATAATAGTGATTATCATGAATATTAAATTGTTGTTTTGCAGGCGCTTTGATTAATTCTTCGAGTAATTTAATATACTCTGGGTTTTCCCCCTTTTCTTCTTCGTCTAAATCTACCCTGATTTTATCTGGTAGGTTTTGCCAAAAATATTTGTGATTTTCTCTAATTTGCTCATCACTATCACCCAAACCATTTCTGAATTGGTAAAGAAATAAATCTAAGGTAGGGTATACAAGTTCTTTCATGAAGTCATTATTTATTAATCAGCATTTAAGAATTTTTCTGATTCTGGCATTGTGTTTTTTTTGGAGTCGGAGGATTGACATTTGTTGGCTTTAAATCTTGAGGTTTTGGTTTATCTTCACTAACGGAAAAGCCTCGTGTTTGTTCGTTAGGTTGGTTTTGACTCATGATTATTTACTGTTTTTATTTGTTGATTGGGTGGATGGAGAAGATTGGGAATTTGAATTGCTGGATGGTGGGGTAGGGGGATTAGTATTTCTCGAACCGACTTCTTCTGGCTTAGGGTTATCGTTTTTAACAGAAAAGCCTTTACTACGTTCTTGTTCGCTTTCTTGTGTTTTCAAGTTTCGCCTTTGAGCATCATATAGTTGTTTGAGTGGTTGGCATTTTTCGACTAAGCTATTAACCTGCTTAATTCTATCTTCTGTGGCTTGCTCGTTCAAAGCGTTACACAATACATTTATTTCCTGTTGTAGTTCTGGTGGCAGTGTTGATACATCGAACTGCTGAACTGCACTTAGGAAAGCTTCTTTACGGATATTATATGCTGCTTGCATAGCTGTATGAGTTTAAGAGTGAATTTTGCCTGTAATAATGAAACTTGCCCAATAATAAGGATGGGCATAGGGAGGTATGGTTGTATTTATTTTAACGGGGTCATCTTCGATGATAGCGGCTTCGTCTAGTAAATCTTCCGCACAAATAAAATCTTTTTCTGCTATTTCTTCAGCACGTTGCTTGTACCAATTTACCAGTTCGCTATATGTTACATTACGTAACCACATTTGGGTACGTTTGAGTGCAACTGCTGGAGCTGTATTCCAATCTGGTTGGCGGTAAAATTCAATCATGAATAGGGCACTAGACATAGATTCTACACTCCACAGGGTACTAACAACATTCGTAACACCTTTACTGATAAAACCACTGACTAAACCCACGTATTCTGTAGTAATTGTTTGGCTACCAGTAATCGCCGTTTCGCAAGCGGAGAGGCTGACCATCTGGCAGTTACTCAGAGGTAGCTGGAGAATGTCTTCTAGAGTTAGCCTTTGTGTATTGCTCAAGGCAAGAGCAGATTTTTTGGGATTGTAGAAATTATAGGTTCCATGTCCGGTAAAGTGAAAAAATTTATACTCAAAGGCAAGAGCTTTTTCGACATTTTCTTTTGTCGCGTCGCTACCAGCTAAACGGTGAGGATTGGCAAACATTTGACTAATTGTTGCTGACTCAATTTCTGCATGGCGAAGCTCTTCAAATTTCTTTTCTTGGATAATATCTGCGCTGTCTGGTGCTTCTACACTTAATAACTGTTTGCTGGTATCGATATTTTCTGACTCATTGACTTGATCGCGGAGAGAAAGCCCGATCTTGGCACTCGGTAAGTAGGTAATAGTAAATTGTTCTGGAAATAGAGTATGTAGAGGAAAGCGATGTAAATCCTGGTGAGGAATTAAAATGAGATTTTGGATTGTTGACGTTGGACTGTCGGGAGCGTTGGCGTTAGCCACTCCCTCCGGAAGTATCGCATTTACAATTGCATTGATGTCAAGAATTTTACCCAACTCTTCCAGTTCTTCCGGCAAGCGATCGCGCCATGTTGCTTGTCCTGCTTCTTGATTGTCCTTACCCTCGCGATAGTTGGCATATTGTTTGTTCCAGTTTTGTACCCAAGCTGCAAACTCGCGGTTTCGTTTTACTGTTATTGGCAATTGTTCATCTGATGCTTGGTTTTCCTCTAGCGAATTTGCTGATATTTGAGGGGAAAGAACGATGGGTGATGGTGCATTATGTTTGAGAAGAAAAGTATTGAGCGCATTCGGACTGATATGCCAGTAAATAATAGCAGTTGTAGGATTAAGTAATTTTTGTATTTCCAAATAGTTAGGGGAAGAAATCTCATCACCCAAAGAGTACAAAAGCCAGCTTAAACAGGCATTTTTACCTTGTTCTGCGACTTCCAAGGCTGCACACCAATTTCCAGATTGTACGGCTAAGTCAACTGTTAATTGCTGGAAGCCAACAAATCGTAAGGCTAATTGTTGCTTTCTGCCAGGACTTGGGGTATCTTTGAGCAGATTTTGTAAGATATCTGTAGCGCGTCGTTGGAGTTCCTCAGCCTCAGAAGTGTGTCCCAAAGCTGATAAGCAGCGAATCAAATCTCGCAGAAGTTCTAAATGTGCTTCGGGAAACTGTGTCAAGGTTTTTAAGGCGTTTTGATAGCTTTTAAAAGCCCTACGCCAGTGTGGATAGGGATTATCGTCTCTACATCCCCATAAATAATGGGCATTTCCTATAGCCTGATGTAGCTTACCCCAGCCTTCTAGATGGGTTTCTTGAGGACAATGTTTTAAACCTTCTTCATAGCTCGCAAATTGACCTTGCCTACCACCCTCATTTAAATCTTGATTTTTAAATGTGATGGCAAGGTCGGGGTAGGAAGTGATTACGGGTAAAATAAATAAACCAGTTGGATTTTTCCCTGTTTCAACGATGTTTGCAACTGCTAGTCCTCTATTAATCCAAGTGTTGTAATCATCAGGTTTTAATTCTAGGGCTTTGTCATAGGATGCAACAGCTTCCTCACGCTGTCCTAAATTAACCAGCGCAACACCCCGGTTGTACCAAGCGGTATAGTAATCGGGTTTAAATTTGAGTACTTGGTCATATGACGCGATCGCATCCTCACACTGTCCCAAATTATCCAGCGCACTACCCCGGTTGTTCCAAGCTGTATAGTAATCAGGTTTAAATTTGAGTGCTTGGTCATAAGATGCGATCGCATCCTCGTACCGTCCCAAATAACCCAGCGCAACACCCCGGTGGTACCAAGCTGTATAGTAATCGGGTTTAAATTTAAGCGCTTGGTCATAAGATGCGATCGCATCCTCGTACCATCCTAAATCACACAGCGCACTACCCCGACTATTCCACGCTCGATGGTCATCAGGTTTCAATTTGATTACTTCCTCAAAAGATGCGATCGCTTCAGAAAATTGTCCCCATTTATTCAGCGCAATACCTCGATTGTACCAAGCTTCGTGAAAATCTGGTTTAAGTTTCAAAGCCTCATTGTTGGATGCTATGGCTTCTTCATACCTTCCTAATTTATCGCACAAGATAATTCCCCTGTTGTACCAAGCTTCGTGAAAGTTGGGGTTAATTTCGATTGCTTTGTCGTAAGATGCAACTGCTTCTTCGTAACGTTCCAAATTACCCAGTGCTATCCCTAGACTTAACCAAACTTCCTCGTAATCAGATTTAATTTCGATTACTTTATTGTAAGATGCAACTGCCTCTTCATAACCTTCCAAAGCAGCTAGCGTAACACCTCGGTGGTACCAAGCTTCGTGGTCATCGGGTTTAATTTTGACTGCTTGATCGTAAGATGCGAACGCTTGCTCATATTTTTGTAAGTCTTGTAGATATAAGCCACGAATATACCAAGATTCAAAATAATCATTTTTCAGATCAATGGCTTTTTCAAAAGATTGAATTGCTTCTTCATATTTATACAAAAAACCTAGTGTAAAGCCTCGCCAATACCAAGCAGCCTCATAATTTGGATTTAGTTCTAATACTTTTTCAAATGATACAAGTGCATCATCATATTTTTTTAGTTTAAGCAATGTGAATCCTCGACCATGCCAGTATAGATAATCTTCCGACTGAAGTTCTATAGCTTTATCAAAACATTCAATTGCATCTTCATATTTGTGAAAATAAAAACACAACCAAATTCCTCGCCAATACCAAAAATTATGCCAATTAGGATTAACTTTTAATGCTCGCTCGTATGACTGTAAAGCTTCTTCGTATCGTCCTAACTTTTCTAATGCATTAGCTTTGTTTCTCCAAGCCAATTCATGATTAGGATTTATTTCTATAGATTTATCAAGGTAGGAAATTGCCTCTTCAAACCTTTCTAAACTAGCTAATGCAGTACCTCGCTCATACCAAGCTTCAGGTTGAGCGGGCTTAATTTTGAGTGCTTCGTCGAAAGATGCGATCGCTTCTTCAAACTTTCCCAAGTTAGCCAGGTCAATACCTTGGTTAAACCACTGCCAAAACGCCTTAGTCATAATGCTACCAACCATACCCGTGTTATTGCTTAAACATTAACAATTTCAAATGGGTGACAATGGCATTGATTCGCATTTGTTTGCGATTTTTTACATTGCGCGGATGGGGAATCATTGAGCCGTTACTTCCAGTATCACAGCTAAGAAATAATGAGTTAGTCAAATGAGAAGCGCTGTATAAGCATAAAATTAAGTTTTTATGTATGCAACACTCATTATGACGACAAGCGACAATACGATTAAACTTGACCAGTTTTTGAAGTTTGTGGGTATAGCCCCAACAGGTGGGCAAGCCAAGCTAATGATTCAAGAAGGTGAGGTAAAAGTCAATGGTACAATTGAAACCCGACGAGGACGGAAATTAGTATCGGGCGATAAAGTGACGGTGGGAGGACAAACTTTTGAGGTTGCTTTTTCATAGTGGTAGGGCAAGCTGTGCAGGCGATCCAAAGTACACTGCCCCTTTAGCGATCGCCATCTACTCTAAATCTAACTCCTGAGAATTTGCTCCAATCCAAGCTGCTATAGAATCTTGCTCCTCTATCCCTGCTGCCAAATTGGTTATCTTGATAACTGCTTCTGCTTCTTGTGCAATCAACTCGTACCCATTTAAACGTAAAAAAACGTCGATGACAACAAGAGGAATTCGCTTATTGCCATCGATGAAAGCATGATTCTTTGCTAAACCATAAGCGTAAGCTGCTGCTAAATCAAACAAAGTCGCACTATCGCTGTAAGTAAATAAATGCTTAGCTCTAGCTAAACTAGCGCTAAGTAGTCCAGAATCTCTTATGGCAGTAGCTCCTCCATGCTCTGCAATTAACTCTTCGTGCATGGCTATGACTGCTGATTCGCTCACCCAGCGGGGCTCCTTCATTTAGCCAATTCTCGAAGAGCGTTTCGGTAGTTCTTGCGAGTTTTCTCAAAAGCCTCCATTGCTGCTTCAAACTCAGGATCGTATGGAGTCATCCGAACTCCATCAGGAGTTTCTGTGAGAAAAATATTGTCCCCTTCTTGAATATTTAACTTTTGCAGTAACTCTTTAGGAAATACTGCTCCTAAAGAGTTACCAATCTTTCTAATCTTCAAATTGTAATGCATACTACCTCTAAACCTGATATTAGGTGTGCGATCGCCCGTATGCGCAAAGCGCAGGCTACGCCTTGGCGTAGCGTGTCCGTAAGGACTTAGAGCAGACGCCTAAAGGCGTATCGCTAACTAACCTAAATAAATTATAGTTATAACAATTGTAATAACTAAGTAACAAGAAAATTTTAACACACTTAGAAAACCCGAATCACCAGCTTATGAGCCAGTATTTTTCTGAGAACTCCTCCCCAGCTGCTGAAGAAACAGAAGTTTTCATCTTCCCTACATCATTTGCACAAGCTAGGTTGTGGTTTCTCAACCAGTTGGCATCGGGCAATCCCTTCTACAATGTGTCAACAGCACTTCGCCTGACAGGTTCCCTCAACTTAACCGCCTTAGAGCAGACATTCAACGAAATTGTACGCCGCCACGAAACCTTACGCACCACTTTTGTGTTGATGCAAGGGCAACCAATGCAGGCAATAGCCCCCACCTTAACCATACCCCTTCCCTTAATAGACCTACGTCATCTTTCAGCAACAGAATGCGAGACACAAGCGCGACAACTTGTAACCACAGAGGCTCAATGTCCTTTCAACCTAACCACTGATCCATTACTGCGAGTGACGCTGCTACAACTGGATCAAGCAGAATATCTGCTGTTGATCAATCTACATCACATTGTTGCCGATGGCTGGTCGATTGGAGTGCTGATTCGAGAACTGGGGGCATTATACACAGCTTTTGCTTGTAGAGACGTTGCATGCAACGTCTCTACACCCTTACCAGAACTACCCATCCAATATGCAGATTTCGCTCAATGGCAGCGCGAGTGGCTTGTGGGAGAAGTACTCCAAACCCAATTAGCTTACTGGCAAAAGCAATTGGACGGCATTTCAGTGCTAAATCTCCCCACTGACCGACCAAGACCACCCGTGCCAACATACAGAGGAGCAAGACAATTTCTAGAACTCCCGCAATCTTTAAGTCAAGCGCTAGTTGCCCTCAGCCGTCAAGAAGGCGTTACATTGTTCATGACTCTGCTAGCAGCCTTCCAAACGTTGCTTTATCGCTACACGCAACAAGAAGACATTGTAGTCGGTTCAGCGATCGCCAATCGCAACCGCAGCGAGATAGAAGGGTTAATTGGTTTTTTTGTCAATAGCTTAGTCCTGCGAACTGATTTATCTGGCAACCCGACGTTTCGGGAACTGTTGAATCGAGTACGAGAAGTCACTTTGGGAGCCTATGCTCATCAGGATTTGCCTTTTGAAAAACTGGTGGAACAACTCCATCCGCAGCGAGATTTAAGCCGTCATCCGCTGTTCCAAGTCGTGTTTAGCCTGCAAAACACTCCGATTGAAGCGCTAGAGTTACCTGGGCTAACGCTGTCGTTGTTCGAGTTCGACAGCAAAACCGCTAAGCTTGATTTGGAGTTCCACCTGTGGCAGGATTTGGAAAGTCTCAAAGGACAAGTGATCTACAGCACCGATTTATTCGATGACACCACCATCACCCGGATGCTGGGACATTTCCAAACGCTGCTAGAAAGCATTGTCACGGATTCACAACAGCGCGTTTCAGATTTACCTTTGCTGAGTGCAACTGAACGGCAGCAGTTATTGATTGATTGGAATAATACTAGGAGAGACTACCCACACAAGTGTTTTCATCAGTTGTTTGAAGCACGAACAGAACAAACTCCTGATGCGATCGCGCTTAGCGCATGCTCCGCAAACGCACTCGTCTTTGAAAACCAACACTTAACCTACCACGAGCTAAATATCCGAGCTAACCAACTTGCACATCACCTGCAACAACTGGGAGTCGTCCCAGACACTTTAGTTGGCATTTGCCTAGAGCGTTCTTTTGAGATGATCATTGGAGTGTTGGGCATCCTTAAAGCAGGTGGAGCATACTTGCCTTTAGATCCCACATATCCTCAAGCGCGTCTTAACTTCATGCTGGAAGACGCCAAAGTATCAATTTTACTAACTCATTCTTCACTATCCTCCTTGTTTCGTAGGGGCACGGCACAGAACAGCCCCTACACTCAGGAATCCAACAAAGGTTCGGGGGATCCACAACATGAATTGAGTGTTATTTGCATAGATCAAGATTGGCAGACTATTACACAACAAAGCCAAGAAAACCCAAAGAGCTGCGTAACATCTGACAATTTAGCTTATATCATCTACACCTCTGGCTCAACAGGAAAACCTAAAGGTGTTTTAATCGAACACCGAGGACTATCCAACTTAATACAAGCGCAGATTGAAACTTTCAACTTACAACCGAACCACCGGATTCTGCAATTCGCATCATTAAGTTTCGATGCCTCAATTTTTGAGATTGTCATGACATTGGGAACAGGAGCGACTCTTTATTTAGCAAACAAAGAATCCCTTCTACCCGGACAACCTTTGATCCAACTCTTGCGCGAAAAAGCTATTACTCATGTCGCCCTTCCCCCTGCTGTTTTAGCAGTCCTACCAAAAGCAGAACTTCCCGCACTGCAAACTATTATCTGTGCTGGTGAACCCTGTTCCGAAGATATTGTCAAACGTTGGGCATCTGGTCGCCGATTTTTTAATGCTTACGGACCCACTGAAGCAACTGTTTGGTCAACTGTTGCAGAAATTAGCGCTACTGGTGAAAAACCACCCATTGGTCGCCCTATCGCTAACACTCAAATCTATATATTAGATAAGCATTTACAACCTTTACCAATAGGAATTCCTGGCGAAGTATATATCAGTGGTGAAGGACTGGCGCGTGGTTACCTCAAGCGTCCTGAATTAACAGAAAGTCGCTTTATACAAGAAGCCGAGTTTCTGCCAAAAACGCGACTTTACAAGACAGGTGATTTAGCTCGTTATCGAAGCGACGGCAATATTGAATTTATCGCTCGCATCGATAATCAGATAAAGATTCGCGGTTTCCGCATCGAATTGGAAGAGATTGAAACGGTGCTGAGACAACATCAAAGTGTGCAAGAAACGGTGGTTATTGCTCAAGATAACGTATCTGGTGAGAAGCACTTGGTGGCTTATATTGTTCTTCATCAAACACAAGCAGTAACAACGATTGAACTAGGTAACTTTTTAAAAGGAAAATTACCAGAATACATGGTACCAAGAGCCTTTGTAGTGGTTAATTCTCTGCCACTAACACCTAATGGCAAACTAGATATCCATGCCTTACCTACACCCTATAGTTTAAATAGCCGCTCATTAGATAAAGCGTTTGTCGCTCCTCGTAACTCAACCGAGTTAACACTTGCAAAAATCTGGGCTGAAATTCTTAACCTTGAATCTGTTGGTATTCACGACAACTTCTTCGACTTAGGAGGAAATTCTCTGGTAGCTGTACGGCTTGTAGAGCAAATTCACAAGCAATTTAAATGTGAATTACCATTATCTTCTTTATTTTTAAATTCAACAATTGAAAGTTTAGCAAAATTTATATCTTCAGAAAAGGATTCTCTGCCTTGGTCTCCCTTGGTTGCCATTCAGCCTAGTGGTTCAAATCCTCCTTTATTCTGTGTCCATCCCATTTTTGGTGTTGTTTTCCCTTATTACGAGTTAGCTCATCAATTAGGTAAAAATCAACCATTTTACGGGCTACAGCCTATGGGAATTGACGGAGAAAGTTCGCCACTGACTCGTATCGAAGATATGGCTGCTTACTACATTGAAGCATTGCGTACAGTGCAGCCAAGAGGTCCTTATTTTTTAGGAGGTTGGTCTTTTGGAGGTTTGGTTGCTTTTGAAATGGCTCAGCAACTGCAATCAAGCGGGCATGAAGTGGCTCTACTTGCTTTGCTTGACACTGCAGCACCAGTTTCGGGTAATCAACCTTCTGTTGGCGATAGTTTGAGGTTTCTTTTCACTACAGCGGCGCGATATATATGGTCATTTTTCCTGGATTATTTTTATCTCATGACCGCTTCTAACAAGAATCAAGTTGACAGTTTTACTTCTCGTTTTCCTATTTTTAATCCTATTTTTAATAACTTTGTTCGACGCATTGAAACCAATCTATTCTCGCACTTTATACCTCAGGAATCGAAATCACGGATTTTGCGCGAGTTAACAATTCGCCCAATGCTTCGTGTTTTCCATGCCAATACCCAAGCAACTCTCAACTATGTTCCAAAAGTCTATCCGCACCGAATAACTCTTTTTAGAACAAGCGTTCAGTCAAGCATTGCTGAGCAAGATCTAACTATTGGCTGGGGTGATCTCACTCTTAAAGGAGTGGAAATTCACAATATTCCTGGCAATCACCTAACTATGCTGAGAAAACCCCATATCCAGATTCTTGCTGAACAGCTTAGAGCTTGTATTGAAAAAACCCAGACTTTATAAAAGCAGCCGTCTCGTTATTTGTCTTTTACTCCCTTCCCTGTCTAAGATTACCTATAATAATTAATTCTTCTCTCGTCTGTCCTCTCTTGCCTCGTGCGGTTAAAAAATAGATATTCTTCTGGCGGTTCGGGAGTAGTTATTTGTCTTTTAGTAGTTATTTGTCTTTTAAGAGTATAACCCAACGAACTTCTGAATCGTCGGGTAGCCGCTGCTTTGATCTAGACGCCAAGAATTCTCCATTGGTTGGTGAAAAAAGTGTAATATTTCATACTGATTTCATACTATAAGAGCATTAAAAACAAAATTTAACCTAATAGGTATAGATTTTTTGACACATTTGATACATCTTATCATTCAAGAGAAAGATGAATAATTTTTGAATATTTTTAATATAAAAAAGGAAGAAGCAATGCAGGAGATAAATAGATGGCACTTGTAAAGCTTGGTGACTTCTACCCTGACTATCGTGAAGAACACTCCGATCTCGATGACATCAAGAACTTTGATGTTTATGCTCAAGGAGATAATAAAGTCGGCTCGGTTTACGATATCTTAGTCGATCAGCAGACAGGTAAATTCCGCTATTTCATCGTAGACACAGGCTTTTGGGTTTTTGGCAAGAAAGTTTTACTACCTGTTGGTCTTGGCAACATTGATTATGGTGCAAGACGGATTTATGTGAATGATCTGACCAAAGAGCAAGTCGAAAGCCTGCCTAATTACGATAATTTGGAAAAGGTTGATTTTGACTACGAAGAGCAGGTACGGGGTGCATACCGTCCAATAGCTGCTAGTTCTGTGGCTAGTGCTACTGCAGGTACTGCTGATGCTACTGCTGCTATTTCTGACCTAACTCAACCTACTTACGATCGCAATACTTACAACTACGATCAAGAACCGTCGTTATATAACCTTAATGACAGCAATGACAGCGAGGGGCAAACCTTGAAGCTGTATGAAGAGCGGTTGATTGCTGACAAACAGCGCCGTAAGACTGGAGAAGTGGCGATCGGCAAACACGTGGAAACGGAAACAGCTCGTGTTGCAGTACCTGTGGAAAAAGAGCGCGTGGTGATTGAACGTACAACTCCCACAAATGCTACACCCGTAAATCCAGGCGAAGCCAACTTCCGTGAAGGTGAAGTTGCTCGTGTGGAGCTTTACGAAGAAACGCCCGATATCCGCAAAGAGGCTGTTGTGCGCGAAGAAGTCCGAGTCAAGAAGGTTGTAGAACACGAGACAGCTGAAGCGACTGATACAATTCGACGTGAAGAGCTAGACGTGGATGCCCAAGGTCGTCCAATAGTGGATAAGCAAGGCTAGCATTTTAACAGTTATCAGTTATCAGTTATCAGTTATCAGTAAAGAATGAGGTGTTTATCCTTGGGGGAAACACCATACCAATTGGTGGTAGGCGTTGGTGGTGAGCCACTGCGGTCTTGGGGTTTCCCCAAGTAGAGCAAGTGGCGTTCGCGAAGCGTCTCCGAAGGAGATACCCGGAGGGCAACTTTAAATCCCCCACCATACGCGCCCGATAACTGTTCACTGCGGCTGGTACTGGTTTAATGGCTCACAGGCAAATCAAGTATGTAGCTCTAGCTGTGAGCCTTTAATATTTGCCTATACTAAACTACAAAATAAGTAAAGTTATTTCATACTTGACTCATTCGTTTAGCAGACGTTAGAAAAATTGAAAGCGTTTTATAGTAAATCGTTTGTAAAAACAAAAGCGATTTACACGTTAAAATGCCAAATTTTTCTATTTTGACCATTGTTGGACTGGTAATTGCAATAATTGGTGTAATTGCTTGGGTGGGTGGTAGCTTAAGAGTTGCAAATCTCGAAATAAATCTTGAAACACCAAAGGGGCGTGTTGTCTTCATTTTTTCTGTGTTACATATTTTGGTGGGTTTGCTAATTATCGTTATTAGTGTGGTAACTTGAGGCTTCATGCCATCAAAGGCAAGCCTTTGAGAGCACTTTCTCCCGTTGGGACTCATTGAACCTGTCGCTAACGATACTGCCTGGATTACTAAAATTTAATATTTACAAATTGCTTTGGATATGGTAAGGGAAAAACCTTAGATGAAGGCAGAGATTCAAGCTTACTGATAGTAGTTGGCTGTTGGGTTGCACTTGAGGCAGAACCTTCAAGGCTGAGAGATTGCACTAAACTCAGTGGTAACGGTTCCTGACTGAGGGCATTGATGTAATCTGCACTTAAGTAGCGACTGTAACTCTGCTCATTGGCGACGTACGTCTGGAAGTAGGGAAGACTCAAAGCTCTGATATATCGCTGCGCTAAGGCAGGACTTGGACCAATCACCTGTTCGGGAACTGGTACGGCATCATTTGGTGATGCCCCAATTACCGAGAAGTGGGTTCCGCCATTAATTAATACTAAATATTTGTTTGGGGTTGTTAACCAGGTAAACGGTTGAATTTGTTCTGGAAAAGCCGGAGCAACGGTATCAACACTACCAGCCACCATCATCACTGGGATTTTAATTTGGCTGAGGCTGGCTTGCCCTAAAATACTACTATCAACAGGGTTAATGGCAATAACTGCCTTGACCCGTGGATCTGATAGGTTATATTTAGATTGCGGTAAATCGGTAGCTAAGCACTGAAGCAACAGCGAAACATTGAGTACATCTGGTGAAGGTGGGCAGTTTTTTTGAAGTTGCTTAAAATCAATTGCTGCTCCTGCTAATGCCAAAGCTGTGTAACCACCAAAAGATTGACCCACCACGCCAACCTGTTCCAAATTCAAGCGCCCCCTGTAAGTCGGGTCGGATTGAGATAGGCTACTGAGTTGATCCAACAAATACTTTATGTCCAAAGGTCGGTCAATAAATTCTCTGGGACTTGTGACTTCTGCCGCCCTACCTCCCAAGAGTGCTTGCAATTGTTGGGCGTTGCTACCTGGATGCTCTGGAACGGCGACGACAAAGCCATAAGAAGCGAGGTATTCAGCAAGGTAAGCAAAACTGTTGCGATCAGAGCCAAGTCCGTGGGAGATCACAATGAGTGGACGAACGCTGCTGGATACATTTGGTAGGTAGATGTCAGCAGGAAAAATGCGTTCGCGAGAGGAATCGTTGAGTATGATAGTTCGCTTTTGCCAACTAAAGTTTCCTGATCGTGGCAGGTCGGTCACTGAAATATTATTTAATGTGACAGCCGTGCCTGCATTCAATGAGGACTGCTTATTGATCAGTGCGATCGCCTGTTGAGTTTGATTCACCAGCCTCTGGAACGATCCTGCAATCTCCAAGCTGCGCGCTAAATCTATCGAAATTGCTCTTGAGGGAAACTTGCGTAGCACGTTTAATAACGTTAACCCTTGTGGGTCTGCTGCTGCAAGAATGAGCGATGCTCGAATTGCATAAAACCCATTAATGCCAGACCCCTGCTGTACAACTTCTCCCAAATTTTCTAACAATCTCTTGCCAATTGGCGTGTAAAGAAATTGCGAAACCGCTACAGCATTTAGGGGAATGGGAGTCAGCAAAAATTGCCGTAGCAGGTTGAGTTGATCCTTGCCTGCATACTGAACATATGCAGCCAAATCATCGTCTATTTTGCCTGTTCTGGCATAAGTTTCCAGGGAATTAATGGCAATAGAGCGAGCCACAAGACCATAAGAGATGGTCAACCGTTCTGCACCCAAGCTAGGACGAGCAGCTAGGGTAGGAATGAACCCAATACTGAGAACCCCCACCGCTAAGTGTAACAAAATTGACTGCTTGCTGACAACACGAGCGTGAGGACGCAACCGAACAACTCCAGGGATAGTAGGCGACATCGGTGGGCAATTCATGAATATCACTGAGCGCTTATTTAGCAATTTTACCAATAACCACCGATGTGATTCTATTCGCCTTGACACTGGTATGGTTGATTATCCTTGTGCAACGATGATAGAAGAATGAGCAAGAGGAATTTGGAAAAAGGCGATTGCGCGGAGCGCAGTGCGCTCCGCGCAATCGCTCTTAAAGCTGTTGATCTCACAAGCATTGCATTGCTCCTGCTTATGACTGCATAAACTTCTAACTTCTGGCAATCTACAAGGAGAAATTGAATGAACAATAACCGCTGGACATTAACAGGAAGAAAAGCCTTGATTACGGGAGGAACTAAGGGGATTGGATTGGCGATCGCCCAAGAATTCCTGTCCCTGGGTGCTGAGATTATGATTGTTGCCCGAAATGCAGAAGCAGTGAAGCAGCAGCTTGAAAACTGGCAATTGCAAGGATGGAAAGCTTATGGAATTGCCGCAGACGTTGCCACACCTAAAGGTCGTCAGGCAATCATTGAACAAGTCAATCAAACTTTAGGAGAATTAGATATTCTTGTCAACAATGTTGGCACCAACATTCGCAAAAAGGCGCTGGAATACACAGAACAAGAGTATGAGTCTATATTTCAAACCAATTTAACTTCTATATTTGAAATGTGCCGATTGGCTTACCCTTTGCTGAAAGCTGGAAACAACAGTAGCATCGTTAATATAGGTTCTGTTGCTGGGTTAAGCGCAGTTCGCACAGGCGCACCTTATGGGATGACAAAAGCCGCGCTTGTACAACTGACCCGTTCTTTGGCTGTAGAATGGGCAGGAAATCAAATTCGGGTAAACACTGTTGCTCCCTGGTTTATTCTCACCCCTTTAACTGAACCTTTGTTGAGCAATTCCGATGTATTGAACTCTGTCGTGTCGCGCACGCCGATGGGGCGAGTTGGTACACCAGAAGAAGTCGCAGGTTTAGTGGCATTTTTGTGTATGCCAACAGCTACTTACATTACTGGACAGTGTATTGCAGTTGATGGTGGCTTTTTAGCCTTTGGTTTCTAGAAAGTATTAGACCATGCCTTTGTAAAATTTAACGGCGTTGCTGAATTGAGGTATGAAATTTTCTTCCCTTAATTTTCAAAACCCTTATCTTTGCGCCTTAAAACTTTTTTCTCCCTTCTGCTGTAAGCATTGCTGCCCTCTGCCTTGCCCGTAGGGCTTGGTCAATCCGGCTGGAGACATAGATTGAAAGAACTAACGACGCATGATTATCGTTCACAAGGCGATTTTGAAACCAGTTTCTTACAAAATGCTACCAATGGTACATTTATAATGCAAATTTTTACCATAATGTATACAAAGTCTAACTTTTACAGCAAAACCCCGTAAATTCTACATAAAAACAAAATTCAAAACTTTTGAATTGTTGATGTAAATGAGCGCTCATGTCAGCGTTCTGTGTTTGCTTGGGATAATTTGCTGACAAAGTTTACTAGAATCTATTGATGACTTATGTACTCCTGCTTCACTTAATATGACAGTCAATTTGCACATTTGAAATGCTCCTATTTCAGTAACTGTGCCGCAGTACTCAAACTTAAAAAGCTAAAAAATCTAGCTCATAAACTTTTCTATAGTCTAATAATTGAAATTTTTTATGTAAAGAGCAAATATCAAGCAAAAATCTTATTATCAAACTTAAACGCTTTCACAAATTGCTTGATACACTTATAAAAGAGATTAAGAAATGTAACAAAGCTTAGAACTACATATCCTGGTAACACAGTATCAGTATTCCAATGAACGTGAGGTTTGTCGTGTGCATCTTTAACCAATGGTGACCGTGTTATTGACCAATCGCAATTTGATGGGCGCTAATTTACCCAGACTTTTCCTCGCTTTGCATACAGATGATTGTTGAGCAGTATTCTTGTTGCTGCTAAATGACTCTTGCCCAAAGATATACTGCTCGGCTACCAGTTTTTCTGGACTGAATTCTCAAATTTTGCATTTTGAGTAGCTTTTGCCGAACCCCTGAAAGCTACACAAATTTTTTGTGACTAACAACGCCGAAAAACTCTTTATTTGTATGCACTAGGACTAACTCATCTACACAAATTCAAGAGTGTCGAGAAAAACCCGCTCGCTCTTGTACAAATATTCTCACTTTACTGATGCTTGCTGATAACGAGACAGGAGAGTTGATGGACAACAATTTATTTTCAGTACCCACTTTCAGTGAAACGACTTTAGTTGACCTGTTACGCAAAAGAGCGCTACAGCAACCAAGGCAAGTGGCATATACCTTTTTGATAGATGGGGAAACCCAAGAAGTTAGCTTAACTTATCAAGAATTAGACCAAAAAGCGCGATCGCTTGCTGCTTTTTTACAGAGCATGAAAGCTACTGGAGAAAGAGCGCTGCTTTTATACCCGCCAGGACTAGAATTCATTGTGGCTTTTTTCGGGTGTCTGTACGCAGGGGTTACCGCTGTTCCCGTATATCCACCACGCCGCAATCAGCGCATGACAAGGTTGCAAGCGATTGTGAAAGATGCCCAAGCTAGTTTCGCCCTCACAACAACATCTGTTCTTACCAATATTGAACACAGCTTAAAACAAGAACCAGAACTAGCAGCTTTGCATTATATATAGCAACCGCCAAGGCGGTTAGGACGTAAACTAAAGGTATTATCGTAACCTG